>JAADEP010000029.1 GCA_013153335.1 Chloroflexota bacterium | reverse complement strand
CGGTCATCCGCCTCCCATGAGGGGGTTGGCGCCCAGGATTGAGATGGTCACCATCCACCAATTCTCCTCCAGGGGAAAAGCCCAGATTTCCACGAAATACGGGGTGTCATTCGCCTGGTATTTGGCCACCACGCGGCCCGCGTTGTCCCAAGACCGTTGTACCTCCTGCCAGCCGTTGGTTTCCAATGCGGACGCGGCGCGTTCGAGCCAATCCCGAACCACCTCGGGTTCGGCGTGCAGGAGGAACAGGTAATTCTGCCCGTCCAGTGCCCAGTCCTCCTGATAGGCATACACATCTTCGCCAGGGCGGGGCAGGCCCAAGGGCGGCGGGGTCTCTTCAAACGCACCTTTGGGGATGGCCGGAGGCGGCGCGGTGCAGGGATTGGCCTCCAGGATGCGCATGTACTTCCCCTCGATGAGCCAGCCCCCTTCCGCGGGGACGAGGAGGAACGAACGGAATCCTTCGTCTTCGTCGTGGCAATATAAACGCGACGTGAGCGGTTCCTTACCGCCTTCGTTAGCCCATACTGTGGCCAGCCACTTGCCTTGGGGGTCGAGTTCTTCCTTCGGATACCAGTGCTGCTGCTCGGCCACTCGATCCAAGGCGGCCAGGGTTTGCTCCTGCGCCTGGGGGCTGAACAGGAGCAAGCGAGACATGGGTGGCACCCCTTCCTTTAGGAAAATGTTCTCCTCTGTGCCTACAACCTGGGCTTCGGGCCAGGTCCAGCCTTCCCACTCCCCGGCCGCCTGGCCGAGGTAGACCTGCGTCGCATACTGCATCGCGCTGATTTGCTGTGCAACCAAGAGCTCTCGCAGCAGCTTCACGTCCTGCGTTCGTCCGTGCCAGCGGACCTGCCGTGTTTCGGTCTTGGGCCACACGAAGTGCTCGCGAAGCTGGTCAAAGGGTTTGCGCGACAGAAACAGCAGCGCTCGGCCATAGCCATCCGGGCTCTTGCGCAAGACCAGAATCAGATGCAGCGTTTCTTGCTCGTCCCGGGGTTTGGTCCACAAGCCCCAGGCCGCGTCCGGGGCGTGGCGTTGCAATTGCTCTTCCCAGCCCTGCTCGCGGATTTGGGCCGCGAAATGCGCGAACAGGTCGTCGAGGGGATATTCTCCCTCGAAGCGCGTGTTCTGATACACGTTGTAGACGCCTCCGCCGCCCGAACCTGTTTGCATCAAGACGTCTTCGGGCGGGGTTAGGCGTGGCAGCAGTTGGAAGGGATCGAGCGGATAACCACCGGGCCCCAGGCCAAAGATCTCGGTCTCCTTTGCACACGGCGAGGCTTCGAGCCGGTCGGTTTGTTGATATTCCAGGATCGCGAGCACGCGGTCGCCCTGCGGTTCTCGCACCAGCCTTATGGCCGCCCAGTCTTTGCCCGCGTTCGCTTTGTGGCATAGAACGATTTGGGTGGAAATATCCTCCGGGGGTGTTGGGGCAAAGCCACCAGGCGGCCCGGTTTCAGGTCCAAAATTGAAGGGTGCTTCGGGCTCCCAGCCGAGCTCGGCCCATCGCGCCTGCCACGCGGGCAGCTGTTCCTCGGTTACGTAGAAGTACACCTCGGCGCTTTCGTATTCGGGCTCGCGCGTTCTGTGCGCGCCGAGGATTTGCGCTTGTTCGGGTATGGGCACAGGTAAGGCGTCGGGCAGCTCGCCGACCCACCATTCTGTCTCGCTCTGATAGATATGGAGAGTATCCAGGGCTTCAAACCAGCGTCGCCAGAGGGTTGGGTCCTCAGGGCCCTGGACTGTCGGCCATGTTTCGGGCGTGAAGATCGGCCAGGTTTCGGCCCTGATGGCAGAGGTCGAGGCTTCCTGCGGCGGTGCTGTCGGCGAAGGCAGGGACGAAGTCGGACTCGGCGCGCTTGGGGCCGTTCGGGCGCAAGCGGCCAGGGCGCTTAGCAGAACCGGAACCAGGATACCGAACCAAAGTCTGCGAGGGGTAAGCATGGTTCACCTCCGACCAAGGGTCTTGCTGCTGTGGGCGGGCGTCTTTCGCAGCGCTTGCTCGGCCTCAGGGCCTGGATGACGAGGTCACAGTCGCGAACCGGGCGTACGCGAACCAAAGCGAATCCCAGAGCGCGACCGCGTGGACTTGAAGTTCGTACGTTCGGCCTTTGACCTCGCGGCGCGCGATGAGCACGAGCTCGTGGTCTGCGGACGAGGGTGTCCAATCCTCAACTTCCCAGCCGTCGGACGTGGACAAGGTTTGGCGCACCGACGTCCACCAGGCCTCCCAGGTAGACCGCGGAGCCTGGGCCACGAACCACGAGGCCAAACGGCGGGTCGGGTCGCCGGACATCCATTGCCACATCACTATGCGCACCTCTCCGCGCGGCAGGGGCAGCTGCCGCGGCATGGCCTTGAGCAGCGCGAATTCGGGCCCCGCGAGCTCGCCCGGTATGACTTCGCAGGCGCTTGGGTCGCGGTTGAATTCCAACATGACCCAATGCCGGCCCTGGGTTGACCAAAACGTTGCTCCTAAGGAGCCTTTCCCCTGTTCTGGGCAATAGAAGCGTATGTTGGGGTACGTAAGCTTGAAGTCCCACAGCGTTGGCGGTCCCAGAGAAGCGGCCAGGTCATTGTGCGGCTCCCAGCCGTGGCTGCGTGCGAGCGCATCTATGCGGGCCTTCAGCGCGATTTCGTCCAGCGGACTGGTCCCATACCAGGTAGCGAAATACGGGCGCTTCTTCGGCCCCTGCACGCGCGTGCCGACCACGCGCACCTCGTCGGGTTCCCAGCCTTCCCACAGCTCTCGGGCTTCGCCGACCCAGATGCGCACGGGCTGGCTCCCACGGAACAGGTTTCGCACCCAGACCAACCGCTGTAGCGCGGCGACGTCATCCACCGCGCCGTGGAAGGTGACGTGGACGTCCTCGTAAGTGCGCCAGGGGGGTTGCGCTTCCATCTCGGCAAGCGGCTTTTTCGTGCGGATGAGGAACGCGTAGACCTGGGGCGCGTGCGGCGCTTTGAGCAAGAGAAGCGTCAGATGGGGCATATCGGTGTCGGGCTTTTCCCAGCGGCCCCAGGCGCTGTAGGGATGGGTGGCGGCTTCCTCACGGCGCCAGCCCCCCTCTTCCAGCTGTTGGGCAAAAGTGGTGAACAGGTCGTCCAGGGTGATCGCGGTTTTGCCCAGGTCCAAGACGACCTCTTGGACCGCGAGGGTATATTCCTTCGCACTTCTGCCGTAGCCGCCTTCAAAACGCAGCTTAACCCCCGCAGGCGGGCGCAATCGGGGAACGTCTTGGAAGGGGTCGGACGGCGGGACAAAGGGCGCGGGTGGGGTGCCGGTGAGGGTTTCGCAACCCGGTATTGGCCCGTCGCCGGTTTGCAGGTGGTGGTGCTGAATTTGGAGCCACAGGCCCTCCTGGCCTTTGGCGCGTACCAGCGTGATATTCACGATCCTGTCTTGATGTTGGGGATGGCACAGGGTAGCGATGACCTCGGGCGGCATCCCCCACGCGCCGTGGAACCCGCCGGGTGGGCCCCAGGTGGCGGCCAGGTTCACCCGCCAGCCTGCGGCGTCTAGTTGGGCCTGCCAGGCCCGGAGCGCGGCGTCGTTCGGCAGGTGGATGTAGATCTCGGTTTCTCGGATGCTGGGGTCAAATTGGCGCTGGTGAGCGCCGATGACTTCGCCTTGTTCAGGCAAGGGTAACGCGTCGAAGCGAGGCGCGTCGTGCACCCAATACTCCCCCGGGCCCGCGTAGGGGCCGTGGTTCGCGACCAACCAGTCCTGCCAGGCCTGCGGGTCGTCCGGCCCTTCCACCGTGATGGATGCGGAGCCAGGGACCGGCTCCCATTGGAGCTCAGAGGGCGCGACCCATCCCGTGGGTGTGATGGCCGTGGGGGTGGGGCCAGGGGGCGTCGCGGGCGAACGAGACATCGGCCTCTGACAGCCGAGCAGCAGGCCGCTCAGCAGTCCGGCCAGAACCGCCAGCCAGCCCATCCAGTGCCTATCTTTTCGGCCGCGCGGCATAACTACACCTCCGCTCAGGGGTTTTCACCCTTACGATAGCAAAGCGGAGGTAAAGTCTTTGTAAAGTTTGGGGTTTCGGATGGGGCTAGTGCGCGAGCGTCGCGTCTCGATGCCGGGGTAAGAAGACAGTCACGATCGTGCCCTGGCCGGGCGTGCTGGTGAGGTCCAGGCGGCCCTGGTGCAAGTGGATCAAATGTTGGGCCAGGGGCAGGCCCAGCCCCGAGCCGGTTTGATGCCGGGCGCGCGCGGCCGCGCCGCGATAGAACCGATCGAACACGCGCGCTTGCTCGTCGTCCGGGATGCCCGGCCCGGTATCCGCGATGCGCACCACGGCCCAGGGCCCTTGGACTGCCAGGCTCACGATCACCTGGCCGCCGGGCTGGTTGTAGCGCACCGCGTTGTCCACCAGGTTGCGCAGGGCCACGGCTAGCAGAGTTTCGTCGCCCAATACCTCTAGGTCAGCCTCACCTTGCAAAGCGAGCTGGACCTCGTGTTCCGCGGCCAGGGGATGCAGATCGTCCAGGATCGCCTCGACCAACGGCGCGAGGAGCACGGGCTCGCGGCGCGTCTGGGGCTCCCCGCGGGCCAGCAGGAGCAGGTGTTCGACCATGGTTTCCATGCGGTGCAGGGTGCGGGCCATGGCTGCCAGACTCGCCTCGGTCGCGGGGTCGGTGGCCGCGGGGCTCAGGTGCAGGACCTCCAGCGAGGCCTGCAGCGTGGCCAGGGGCGTGCGCAGTTCGTGGGCTGCGTCCGACACAAAGCGCTGCTGTTGGAGGAACGCGGTTTCCAGGCGATCGAGCAAGTCGTTGAACGCCTCGGCCAGGTTGCGCACCTCATCGCGGGCCGGGGGCACGGCCACGCGGGTGTGCAAGCGGTCTGCGTCCACGCGCGCGACCGCGTGGCTCAGCGCGCGCACGGGTTGCAGGGCCCGGCCCGAAAGCCAGTACGTGGCCGCGCCGCCCACCAACGCGGTCACGAGCAGCGAGAGCAACGACAGGCGTTGCACGGCCTGGAGCACCTGTTCTTGCAGGTTCTGTTCGGCCTGGCGCATGATGTTGGGCACCTGGTACCAGGTGACCGGACCCGGGGGCGAGGCTTCCTCCTTCCCGGGAAAGATGGGGAGCAGCCGTGAGCTGTAAGGATAGTTGCCGGGCACGACCATAAAAAAGCCCATTTGAATCACGGGCGGCAGGGCCTTGCGCACCGCCCAGTTGATGAACAGCACTTGAAGGCCGCCCACGGCCAACAGGAGCAGCGCGGTGCCCATGGCCAGGCGCATCCGCAGCGAGAGGTGGCGGGCGAGGTGTTCCCTGAAGCCTCCGCGGGTCATGGCTCCTCCTCGGGCACCAGGCGATAGCCTTTGCCGATGATGGTCTGAATGTAGCGGGGGCGTTGAGGGTCATCCCCGAGCTTGCGGCGCAACGAGCGGATGTGCACCCGCACGGTGTGGGTGAAGGGGTTGACCTCTTGGCCCCAGACGTGTTCGAGCAATTCCTCCTGGCTAATGACCCGATCCGGGTGGCGCATGAGGTGTTCGAGGATGGCGAACTCCTTGCGGGTGAGGTGCAGCCGCCGCCGACCCTGCCATGCGGCGTGGGCCGCGGGGTCGAGGGTGAGGTCGCGGTAGCGCAGCACGGGCGTGCGCACGGGTGCGACTCGGCGCAACAGCGCCCGGATGCGGGCCAGCAATTCCTCCAGGTGGAAGGGTTTGACCAGGTAGTCGTCACCGCCCGCGTCCAGGCCTTGCACCCGATCGTTGGGCGCGTCGCGGGCCGTGAGCATGAGGATCAGCAAGCCTGGCCGCTGCGCGCGCAGCGCGCGGCACACCTCGAGCCCGTCCATGTCGGGCAGGTTGAGGTCGAGGATGGCCAGGTCGTAGTCGTACACCAGCCCCTGGTGCAGCCCTTCCTCACCGGTCAGGGCTACGTCCACGGCATACCCTTTGAGCCGCAGGGTATGGGCCAGCTGGTGGGCCAGATCGACTTCATCCTCAATGAGCAGCAAACGAGCCATAATCCGCACTCCTGGGGTGTGTGAAGCCCAGCATTTGCGTTTTCTTTTTAGTATACGGACGGACCGTGAAGGAAGACGCGCGTTTTCTGCCTCGACCTCTCTTTGAGGAAGGCGTTGACGAACGTTCGATTCAACGCGCGTTGCGCCTTCCGCACAATTTCGTTTTGGTAAAATTCCCCGCGCAGCAAGGTTTAGGGGGTGCAAGATGTGTCCGTATATTCCCGCGCGGTGGCGATGGGCGTTGGAGGCCCTTTTGCTGTTGAACGTGGCGGTTTTTCTGGCCCTGGTGGGGCCGCCGGAGCGCACGTTAGGCCCGAACATTCGGGCCGTGTATCTGCACGGCGCGTGGATTTGGGCCGCGCTGATCGCGTTGGCTGTGGCCGCGGGCTATGGGCTCAAAGCGTTGCTCGGGGACTCGGCCGCGTTGCGTTGGTCCCGGCTTTGGGGCTGGGTGGGCATGGCTTTGTGGTGGCTGTATTTGCCCCTTTCGCTCTGGGCCATGCAAACAAATTGGAACGGGCTGTTTTTGTCCGAGCCTCGGTGGCGGGCGGGGGTAGAATTAGCCATCGTGGGCTTGTTGCTCCAGGTTGCGGCCTTGTTCTTGCCGCCGCGAGCCACCGCGTGGATCAACGTTGGGTTTTTGGCCCTGATCATTGTGCGCTTGAGCCTGACCGAGCGGGTGTTGCACCCGCCCTCGCCCATGCTGACCTCGCGCGCGTGGCTTATCCAGCTCACCTTTTTCGCGACTTTGCTCGCGTTGGTCGGTATGGCGCGGGCTTGGGTGCACTGGTTGCACGTGGTGTTGCCGCCCTGGCCGGCATCTCAGGCCACGTCCTCGGAGCCCTAACGCCCACCAATCCCCACCGAGGAGAGACCACGCATGACTCGAGTTCGGCCCCTGGTTGTTTGGTTCTGGCTGTGGGGCATGCTGACCCTTGGGGTGGTCGGGTGTACGTCGCCGGCCGCGACGCCTCTGCCCACCCCGACCGCGACCCCGCGCGCGCTGCTCACCTTGCCGTTGCCGACCCCGGTTCCGCCCACGCCGACGCCCACCCCTACGCCCATCCCGCCTGAGCTTATCCTCTTCCAAGACGACTTCTCTGACCCCAACAGCGGCTGGCCGCGCGTGCGCACGGAGTGGGGCATTACCGATTATGTGGACGGGCGCTACCGCATTGGCGTGGGCATCAATTACACCGACCTTTGGGCCAATCCAGGCCTGGACTTCGCGGACGCGCGCATCGAGGTTGACGCGCAAGCGGTCGCGGGTTCGGAGTACAACTCCTTTGGCGTGATCTGCCGCTATCAGGATGAGAAGAACTTCTACTTCTTCATCCTGAGCAACGCGGGCTATTACGCCATCGTCAAGACCGAAAACGGCGAGCAATATCAGCTCACGCCTGAGCGGCAGCTGGCCGTGCGGGAGGTCATTCGGCCCGGTGGGCTGGTCAACCGGGTGCAGGCGGAGTGTATTCGCGATACCCTGCGCCTTTACGCGAACGGCGTGTTGCTGGCCGAGGTGCAGGACGACACCTTCACCCATGGGGACGTGGGCTTGATCGCGGGCTCGTTCACCGACGCGGGTGTGGTTGTTGATTTTGATAACTTTGTCGTCCTGAAGCCCAGCAAATAGGCAAGGAAGTTAACCTTAAAAAGGCGCTGCAGAGGTTGTCAACGGCGAAGTTCCTGTTATAATGGGCCTTGCCGCATCCATAGCGGCCAAGACTGGATAAGGTTCGGAGATTAAGCGATGACCATGCCATCTCAAGACCCCTCAACCTTAGAACCCATGGGCGAGGAGGGGCGGCCCGAAGAGCAAGAATCGATGACCATGGAAGAACTTTTGCAACAAGAAGAGAACCTGACCGGCAAGCTTCGCCGCGGTGAAATTGTGGAGGGGGTGGTCAGCACCGTTGGCGAGCAAGGCGTGTGGATCAGCCTGGGCGGCAAGACCGACGGGTTGATCCCGGCCGAAGCTTTGGAAGGCTTGAGCGAGGAAGAGCGGGCGCAGTTGCGCGAAGGCAACAAAATCCGGGTGTTTGTCGAGGACTTCGACAGCAACGGTACGCCGCGGCTCTCGTATCGGCAAGCCCTCGAGATGGAAGATTGGGAGCGGGCCAAAGAGTACAAAGAGAAAGGCCTGACCTACCGCGGCAAAATCGTCCGCTACAACCGCGGCGGCGTGGTCGTACAATTTGGCCGGCTTCAGGGCTTCATCCCCACCTCGCATATTTTGCGCTCGCGGCGCATGATGTGGGGGAGCGCGGTCTCCAGCCCCAGCTGGGAGAAGGCCATTGGGGACGAGATCGTGGCCAAGGTCATCGAGGTCGACCCGCGGCGCCGGCGCCTGATCCTGTCGGAACGGGCGGCCGCGCGCGAGGCGCGGGAATTGCTCAAGGACAAGCTCCTGGAGAAGATCAAGGTCGGCGATGTGCTCACCGGCCGGGTGACCCGCATCACGCCCTTTGGCGCGTTTGTCGACATCGGGGGCGCGGATGGCTTGGTGCACATTTCGGAGATTTCCTGGGAGCATATCAAACGGCCCGAGGATGTGCTGGAAGAAGGCCAAGAGGTCAAGGTCAAGGTCATTGAGGTCGACCCCGAACGACGGCGCATTGGCCTGTCCATCCGTCAGACCCAAGAGGACCCCTGGAAGGTCAAGACCAAGTCCTTGCGGGTGGGTCAGTTGGTCCGGGGCGTGATTACGCGCCTGGAGAAATACGGCGCGTTCGCCCGCCTGGAGAACGGCCTGGAAGGCCTCATCCACATCTCAGAGATCAGCCATCGCCGTATTGAGCACCCCAAAGAGGTGCTGCACGAGGGCGAGGAAGTGACCCTGCGCATCATTCGGATCGAGCCCGAACGACGGCGGATCGGCTTGAGCATCAAGAAGGTCGATTCGCTGGCCTACGCGGACCTGGACCTGCAGATGGCGCTGCAAGAGGCCGAGGCGGAGATGGCGGGCATGGCCGAAGGCGCGTCGTCGGAATCTGAGGCCGAAGCTGAAGCGGCCTCCGTGGCCGAGGTGACTGAGGCCGCGGGCGAAGCCGATGCGAGCGCGGCCCAGGCTGGCGAGGCCGAGACCCAACCCGAGGCCAAAGAAGCCGAGGCCTAAGGCCCACGTTTTCCCTCGAACTTGAGCCCCCGGTGCGCGCCGGGGGTTTTTTGGTTGGCCTTTGCCTGGCCGCGCATCTTCTGCCTGGCCGCGGTGTTATTACCCCTGCGAATGGATGGCGCTTGCCTCGCGGGGCCCCGGCCCCGCGGCCCGATGCAGTTCACGCAGTTGGCGAGGACCCTTATGCCAAGATACGCGCACATTACCGGATGGGGCCACGCGGTCCCCGAGCGGGTGTTGACCAACGACGAGATCGCGCAGATGGTCGACACCAGCGACGAGTGGATCCGCACCCGGACCGGCATTCGCGAGCGTCGGATCGCGAGCCCGGATGAGAGCACCGCGACGTTGGCCGCGCGCGCGGCCGAGGAGGCCTTGCGCAAGGCCCGCGTCGCGCCAACCCAGGTCGACCTGATTTTGGTCGCGTCAAGCACGCCGGAGTACATCTTCCCCGCGACCGCGGCGTTGGTGCAGGATGCCATCGGCGCGACGCGCGCGGGCGCGGCCGATATTTCGGCTGCGTGCACCGGCTTTATCTACGCGCTGAGCCTGGCCGCGGCCATGATCAAGGCCGGTGAGATCGAGACCGCGCTGGTCATCGGTGCGGAAACCCTTTCGCGCATTGTGGACTGGGAGGACCGCAACACGTGCATCCTGTTCGGCGACGGCGCGGGTGCGCTGGTCTTGGAGGCTTCGGACGAGCCGGGTGGGGTCATCACCTCGGTCTTGCGGGCCGATGGCTCGGGCGCGGATTTGCTCATCCTGCCCACGTGCGGCAGCCGTCACCCGGTGAGCCACGAGGCCTTGGACCAAAAAATGCACTACGTCAAAATGAATGGCCGGGAGGTCTTTCGCTTTGCCACGCGGGTGATGGCCCGGGCTACGCGGGAAGTGGTGGAAAAGGCGGGCATGACCTTGGACGACATCGCGTGGATCGCGCCCCATCAGGCGAACCGGCGCATTATCGAGGCCGCGGCCAAGTCGTTGCGCCGGCCCATAGACGACTTCCTCATGAACCTGGATCGATACGGCAACACCTCGACCGCGTCCATCCCCTTGGTGTTGTATGAAGCCGCCGAGGCCGGGCGCTTGAAGCCCGGCGATTATGGCGTGTTGGTGGGCTTCGGCGCGGGCCTCACGTGGGGCGCGGCGTTGGTCCAGTGGACCGGCCCCAAGGCCGAGCGCAAGCCCGTGCGCCTCAAGTGGTACCAGCGCCTCGCCCGGGTCCGCTCGCGGCTGCGCCAGTGGCGGCGCACGTTGGAAGGGTGGTGGGTCCACCTGCTCGAGCGCGTCCACAGCGCATCGTGGCCGCGACCGGCTTTGCCGTTGCGCCGCGGTCGCCGCGGTCAGCCCCGCGCCCTGCCGCGACAAACCGAGGCCCCAGGCCCCGACGCCGCGCGCGAACAAGGCGAAGCCCCGGCTGAGCCCGGGGCCGAACCCCGGTCCGAGCGCGAGGCTCCCTGAGCCCGTCTTGGTGAGCAAGCCAAAAGGCGAGGCCCGGTGCAACCCTGCGGCCTCGCCTTTTTTATTCTGCGTGAGCTGGCCCTTCGGCCCGGTTTGGCCTGCCTTATTTGCGTTTGCGCAGCCCGGGTTCGGTGAGCTTGCGCGGGTCGAGGACTTTCTCCGCTTCTTCGGGCGTGAGCAGGCCCATTTCGATGACCACTTCTTTGACGGTCTTGCCTTCCTTCAAGGCCTTCTTGACCACCTCGGCCGCTTTGTCATAGCCGATGATGGGGTTGAGCGCGGTCCCCAGGATGGGATTGCGTTCGACCAGGCGGGTGATGTGCTCTTCGTTCACCTGGAAGTCGGTCAAGGCCTTATCAGCCAGCACGCGCGCGGCATTGCCCAGGATTTTGATGGATTGCAGCAAGTTGTGCGCGATCACCGGCAGCATGACATTGAGCTGGAAGTCCCCGAGCGCGCCGCCCCAGGTGATGGCCGCATCGTTGCCAAAGACCTGGGCCGCGACCATGCGCACGGCCTCGGGGATCACGGGATTCACCTTGCCAGGCATAATGGACGAGCCTGGTTGGAGAGCCTTGAGCCGGATCTCTTGCAAGCCGGCGATGGGCCCGCTGTTCATCCAGCGCAGATCGTTGGCGATCTTCATCAAGCTGGCCGCGATGGTCTTGAGCGCGCCGCTGAGCTCGACCGCGGCGTCTTGGGCCGATTGCGCCTCAAAGTGGTTTTCGGCTTCTCGGAAGGGCAGCCCGGTCAGCCGGCTCAGCTCCGCGGCCATGCGGCGCCCGAACTCGGGATGGGTGTTCACGCCCGTGCCGACCGCGGTGCCGCCAATGGCCAGCTCGGCCAGGTGCTTGAGCGCGGCGTCCAGGCGTTCGAGCCCGAGTTCCACCTGGCGCGCCCAGCCCGAGAACTCTTGCCCCAAGCGGATGGGCATCGCGTCCATCAAGTGGGTGCGGCCGGTCTTGACCAGGTGATCCCATTCTTGCACGCGCTCACGGAGCACGTCCAGCAAGTGTTGCAGGCCCGGCCAAAGGATCTGGTCAACCTCGAGGTACGCGGCCACGTGGATCGCGGTCGGGATCACGTCGTTCGAAGATTGGCCCATGTTGACGTGATCGTTCGGGTGGACGGGGCTCTTCGTGCCCAGGGGTTGGCCTAAGATTTCGTTCGCGCGGTTGGCAATCACTTCGTTCGCGTTCATGTTGGTGCTGGTGCCCGAGCCGGTTTGGAAGATGTCCAGCGGGAAGTGTTCATCCCACTTGCCTTCCGCGACTTCTTGTGCGGCCTGCATGATGGCCTTGGCTCGGGTTTCATCCAGCAAGCCCAGCTCATGATTGACCTTCGCGGCCGCGTATTTGATCAGCCCCAGGGCTCGAATGAACACCCGCGGGAAGCGAATGCCGCTGATGGGGAAGTTTTCGATCGCGCGCTGGGTTTGCGCCCCCCAATACGCGTGGGCGGGCACTTTCACCTCACCCAACGAATCCCGCTCGATGCGATACTCGGTCATTTTGCGCCTCCTTTGGCGGTAGGTTGCCGTATCTTCACCCTTAGCATACTCCCGGGCGCGGCTCGCGCCAAGGGATCATGATCATGCTTCACGGTTTTCCTTCGGGCGGAAGGGGTGCTGCTCAGGTCGAGGTATCGCGCAAAATGGGCCAGCCGCGGGCCTGGGCCACGCGCGCGAGCTCAGGGTCAGGCTCGATGACCACAGGATGGTGCACACTCTCGAGCAAGGGCAGGTCGGAGATCGAATCGCCGTAGGCCCATGCATCCCGGGGCTCGGTGCGCCAGCCCCGGGCGCGCACATAGGCCCAGGCTCGCTGCGCCTTGCGCTCCCCGATCACGGGCCGGAACGCGCGGCCGGTGTAACGGCCCTCGCGGACCTGGAACTCGGTCGCGATGACGTGACGCACGCCCAACGCGCGCGCGATATGGACCACCAGCGGCTTGGGCCCGGACGAGACCAAGACCACGGGATGCCCCAGGCCTTTGTGCCATTGTACTCGCTGCAGGCCGATCTCGCGCCAATGCTTGGCCAGGTATGCTTCCACCACCCAACGCCAAATGGGCTCGGCCTCTTCGACCGACATCCCGCGCACATACCAGGCCAGATGCGCGGCCCATTGCCCGCGCACGAACGTCTGCGGCAGCAGCTTGATCTTGTGCAACAAAAAGAGGGGGAAGTGGTAGGCCCAAAACCCGCGATGCGTCCACAGCCGCGCCTTGTGGCGCTGAAAATAGGCCATGAACCCTTGCCACACGTGCACCCGGGTTAAGGTGCCATCCACATCGAAAAACGCGACCGGCGTGCCCATCGTCGCTCAACTCGATGCTGGGGATTGTTGAACCTTATCCTCGAGCAGCGCGATGGCTCGGCGCATCCGCTCCAAGACCTTGTCGCGGCCCACGAGCTCCAGGGTTTCGAACAGCGGCGGGCTCACGCGTTGCCCGGTGACCGCGACCCGGATGAGGCCGAACACGTGCCGGGCCTTGAGCCCCAGCTCGTCCACCAGGGCCCGCAGCGCGGGTTCGGTGGTGCTGGCCTTCATGTCGGGCAGCGCTTCGAGCACGGCCAGGGCGCGGCGGGCCACTTCGAGGGCTTGCTCCGGGGTCAAGCCCTTGGGCACGAGCTCGTCGGGATTGGGCTCGACCTGGTCCTCGAAGAAGAAGCCGGCCAAACGGACGGCGTCGTCCAGGGTCACGATGCGCGTTTGGATGAGGGGCACGATGGGGCGGAGGTCGTCCTCGGTCACCTGCGTGTAGCCAGCTTTGTGGAAGAAGGGAACCAGGCGCCGGGCCAGTTCTTCCGGAGGCAACGCGCGCACATGCAGGCCCTGGAAGTGGTCCAGCTTATCGAAATTCACGGCCGCGGGCGAGGGCTTCAAGCGCTCGAGGCTGAATTTCTCGATGAGGTCTTGCATGGTGAAGAACTCGGTGCGGTCGTCGTAACTCCAGCCCATGAGCGCGAGCCAGTTGTTGACGGCCTCGGGCAGATAGCCGAACTCGCGCAGGTCGCGGATGAGCACCGATTTGTGCCCTTTGCGAAACGCGGCCACGTCCCGTTTGCTGATCTTGCCCTTGCCCGACGGTTTGAGGAACAAGGAGAGGTGAACCCAAACGGGTTCTTCCCAGCCGAACGCACGATAAAGGTGCACGTGTAAGGGGAAGGTGGATAGCCATTCCGCGCCGCGCAGCACGTGGGTGATGCCCATGAGGTGGTCGTCGACCACAACGGCCAGGTGATAGGTGGGCATGCCATCCGACTTGAGCAAGATGAAATCGTCCAGGTCTTTGTTCGCCACGCGGATGGGCCCGCGGATCAGGTCGTGCGCGATCACCTCGCCTTCCCGCGGGGCTTTGAACCGAATCACATGGGGCTCGCCGGCTTCGACCCGACGTTTGGCCTCTTCGGGCGGGATGTTGCGGCAATGCCCGTCGTAGCGCGGGGGCAGGCCCTGTTTGCGCCGCTCTTCGCGCAAACGCCGGAGCCGTTCGGGCGAGCAGAAGCAATAGTACGCGTGCCCGCGCTCGACCAGTTCTTCGGCATAGCGCCGGTAGAGCTCCGCACGCTCGGATTGACGGTAAGGCCCTACGGGCCCGCCTTTGTCCGGGCCTTCGTCCCATTCCAGGCCCAGCCAGCGCAGGCTTTCCATGAGGTCTTGTTCTGAGTCGGGCTGATAGCGTTTGCGGTCGGTGTCTTCAATGCGCAAGATAAACTGACCACCCGTTTGGCGCGCCAAAAGGTAGTTGAACAGCGCGGCGCGCGCGCCACCGATGTGCAAATAGCCCGTGGGGGAAGGGGCAAAGCGTACGCGGGCGGGGCGTCCTTCCGCCTTGGTCATGGCTTTATCTCCTCGTTTCGCCGAGTTGCTCCGCATTATACCGCGTGGTGTGACGTTCGGGTATAGCCGTGCGTCTAACGTGACGGGGGAAGGACCCCAAACGAACGGAGGTTGAAGGATGCGTTGGATACGAATTTGGATGTGGATCTTGCTTGTTGGCCTTGCCATCACGGGCTGTGCCGGCGCGGACGATTTGCCTGAACCTCCGGCCGGTTTGGTGAACACGCCCCCACCGCTCCCCACCGCGGAGCTGCCCGACGCGGGTTTGCCTGAGACCACGCTGCCCGACCTCGGGCTGCCCGACAGCGCGACGCTGCCCACGTCGCTGGACGACGCGGCCGCGGCCCTCGACGCGTTGCCCCCGCTGCCTACGTTGCCCACCGATTGGGCGAACCTCGAGGCCCTGCCCACCTTGCCCGCCTTGCCGACCCTGCCCGGGACCGACACGACCACAGCTTCGGTGTCGGCCCCGGTGGATTGGACCGCGGTCCAGACGTCCGCGGATCAGATCGCCACGTCGGCCCAAGAGCTGCAAACCTCGCTGACGGACGTGCTCGAGGCTGCCCAGGCCCTGCAGGCTAGCGCGACCGACGAAGAGCTGGTCACGTTGGCCAATCGGATCGTCGACCTCGCGGAGCAAGCGCTGCAAGACGCGTCGATCTTGGCCGTCACCGCGGACGACCTCAATTACCGCATTGACCAGTCCGAAGAGACCACCTTGAGCCTCTCGGACGATATCGGCGAGATGGCCGACCGCATTGGCGAAATGGCGGATCGCATTCTGTGGACCGAGGAACAAATCGGCATTATGGCCGACCGCATTGTCGAGAGCGAGTATCTGATCAACACCGGCACGCAAGAAACTTTGGACCAGCTGCAAGAATCCTTGGCCGAGGTCACGGATCTGGCGCGGGACGTCATGGAGCACCAGGAGACCCTGGCCGAGCTGCTCGCGTCTACCGACGAGACCGCGGACGGCACCGACGCGGGGACGGATACCGCGACCGACACGTCATCGACCGAAGGCGATACCGCGACGACCACGACCACCACGGACGAAGGCTCGAGCACGAGCTCGAGTGGCGTAGTCGTCGGCACGAGTGCGGGCGTTCCGGTCGCGGGGGTGGGCGCTTCGGCTTCGGTGGCATCGCCGCGTGAAGCCCTGACCCCGCGACGGCTCGAAATGTTGGCTCGATGTTTGCAGCTGGCCGCGGCCGATATGCAACAGCAGGACCTGAGCGCGGCCCAGGCCGAGGCCCTGACCCTGCCCGAAAGCCCGGACCGGCAGGCGCTGCTGGAACGCCTGCAGCGCGCGACCCAAGACACCAGCCATATCGCGAGCGTGGCCGCGAGCTTATACGCCCAGGCGCGCGCGGCCAAGGTTATGACGCCCACGCTGCAAGCCTACGCGGTGCAGGCGTATCAGACCCTCGCGCCCTATGTGCAGGACTTGGCCCGCACGCTGCAACAGGCGCAAGTGCTGGCCGAACGCCTGGGCGACGAGGACCTCTTGGCCCGCATTGAGACCGCACGCGTTCGGGCCGAGCATCTCTACAACTGCACGCGCGAGCTCGGTGTGCGTTTGAGCAGCCTGCGCTAACGTTGTGGCCCACCGCCCCCCAAGGCGGCTTGGCTTCCTCCCCCCAACGCGCGGCGAGGTCTGGGTTTGCGACACGACCTCGCCGTGCGTTTTTCGCGTCTCCGCGGGAACGGCGCTGGCCCGGCTGGCCGCGGCTTGGGGCTCGTTCGGGCGCTGGTCCGCTTCGGTCGCGCGCGACGTGACGCGAACCGCCGTTCGCGCCGCACGAGCGTTGGGGCTCATGCGTCCGAGGGGGGATGGGCCTCGTGGTAGGGCGCGTGGCCGGGCTATAAGGGCCGTTTGGCCGGGCGTCCGGGGCGCCGCGGGTAGCGCGGTGGGGTGGCCCGGACCTTGCGCATCCAGACCAGCACCCGCGGATAGGGCAGGCCTTGGACGGGGGTGATGCGTTCCAGTTCAACGCCGAGGATTTGCATCGCGCGCGCGGCCTGCTGTTGTTCGGCCTCGGCTTGCGAGCCTTTGTACGCGAGCAAATGACCGCCGACGCGCACC
This sequence comes from Chloroflexota bacterium, assembly GCA_013153335.1. GTDB lineage: Bacteria > Chloroflexota > Anaerolineae > Anaerolineales > DRMV01 > JAADEN01. The sequence continues at coordinate 4,543 of JAADEP010000029.1, read as the reverse complement.
AGGGGCGCCATGTATTCGAGCAGGGTGGGTAAGGGCGCGACCGCGCGGGCGAAGGCCCAATCGTACTGCTCCCGGTGCTCGGGATCTTGGCCCACGACCTCGGCCCGTTGGGCCAGGACCTGAAACGGGCGTCCGAGCTCAGTCCCAAGGCGGGCCAGAAATCGGGCTTTCTTTTGAGTCGCTTCCATCAGGGTCATCGTGGCCTGCGGGAACCACAAGCCCAACGGCACACCGGGGATGCCCGCGCCCGAGCCCACGTCGACCGCGCGCTGGCCGGTGAGATCCAGTCCAAGGGGGATGGGGCTCAGCGCGTCGGTGATGAGGTGCAGCCAAATCGCGTCGGGGTCGCGGTAGGCGGTGAGGTTCATCTTCTGGTTGGCCTGGCACAAGAGGGTCACATAACGCGCAAGCGCCCGCCGCTGGGCGGGCGTTGGGTTTAACGACCAAGCTCGCCATATCGCGAGCACGGGCTCGGGTGGGGCCTGGGTGACGCACGAGGTTGCCGTCACGATACCCTCACCTTCGCGTTCGCCCGTCGGATAGGGCGCGCGTCGGTTGCCATCTCACCTCTCGTCCCGTTGACGAGTCGCTCGTGGTTATACCATGCCGCTTAGTTTGAAGACCGCTTTTTATAGCGGTAAACAATTCGCCCCCGGGTCAAATCATAGGGTGAAATTTCGACTTTCACTCGGTCGCCCCGCAGGATACGAATGTAGTGTTTGCGCATGCGGCCCGACAAATACGCCAAAATCACATGCCCGTTATCCAACTTTACCCGAAATTGGGTATCGGGTAACGTTTCGATCACGACCCCTTCGACCTCGATCTTCTCACCTGCCATGCCCGTGAACCTCCTCGGGGCGGTCGGCCTAGCGCCGACGTTGCTGTTGCATCATGCGCTTGCGCAACTTGCGGCGCAGACGGCGAATGGCCTTCTTTCGTTTAATGCGTTTCAATTCGCTTTTGGAAATGTACCAACGCTTGCGCTTGACCGCGCTCAAAATGCCGGCCTTGGCCACCTGCTTGCGGAAGCGCTTGAGCAGTTCTTCCGGCGATTCCCCAGGACGTGCAATAACCGTCGTCGGCATTCAACCTCCTTTGAAGCTGATAAGGATGGGTCCCTTGCCGGGACAGCCTGATTATACTCAAAAGCCGGGCCCCGTCCAAGGGCGCGGGCTGTTTTTCTTCTCGCAAACGTTGCCCCTTTGCCCTGGGGAAGGCGCACGCGTAGCGCCGTGCGCGTCTTTCCCGGGCGCCCGTGGCCGCGCGGCGCACCCGGCCCAAACGCGCAACGGCGGCGGTTCGAGCCGCCGCCGTCTGTCGGGCTTATGGCTTCGGGTTCGGCACACGGCCAAAGCGCCGTTCGCGGCGGCTGTATTCCTCGAGGGCCTTGCGCAGCTCCTCCCGGTCGAAGTCGGGCCAATACACGGGTGTGAAATACCACTCCGCGTAGGCCGCCTGCCACAGCAAGAAGTTGCTGATGCGCTGCTCACCCGAGGTGCGGATCACCAGGTCGGGGTCGGGCATGCCCGCGGTGTAAAGGTATTGCGCAAAGCGGGCTTCGTCAACCTCTTCGGGCCGCAGGCCCTCGGCCAGAATGCGCCGCACCGCGTGCACGATCTCGGCCCGTCCGCCATAGTTGAAGGCCACGCCCAGCACCATGCGCTGGTTTTCACGCGTCAAGGCCTCGGATTCGCGAATTTTGCGTTGAAGCTCGGGGCGCAGACCCTCGAGCGCGCCGATGTGCCGCACGCGCACGCCCTTTTCGTGCAGCCGAGGGACTTCCATGTCGATCACTTCCTCTAAGATATTCATCAAGCCCTCGACTTCGTCTTTGGGACGGGCCCAATTCTCGGTAGAAAACGCGTAAACGGTGAGGTATTTGATGCCAAAGTCCAGGCTCGCGTCGATGATATGACGCAAGTTTTCGGTTCCCGCGCGATGTCCAGCCAAGCGAGGCAAGCCCCGCGCCTGGGCCCAGCGCCCGTTCCCGTCCATAATGATCGCGACGTGGACGGGGAGGCGGCGCAAGGACAGGGGTTGAGAGGATGTCGATGGCGCGGTTTGCGCCTCGCGGGCGGTTGAGGTCATCGCTCCATGATCTCCCGTTCTTTGCGTTTGCCCAGATCGTTGGCCTTCTCAATATAGGTCTCGGTGAGCTTTTGCAGCTTTTCTTCGGCCCGGCGCCGTTCGTCTTCCGAAATCATCTTCTCTTCTTCCATCTCGCGCAAATCTTTGAGCGCGTCACGGCGCACGTTGCGGATGGCAATCCGGGCTTGCTCCACCCGCTTGTGTACCAGGCGGACCAATTCCGCCCGGCGTTCTTCGGTCAGGGGGGGCAAGAACAAGCGAATGGTCGAGCCCTCGGTATTGGGCGTGAGCCCCAGGTCAGACGTCATGATGGCACGTTCAATCGCAGGGATGGTCTTGGGATCAAAGGGCTTGATGTTCAACTGCCGCGGTTCGGGCACGGTGATCGCGGCGAGCTGAATCAGGGGGGTTGGAACACCGTAGTAGTCAATGGTGAGCTTCTCTACCAGCGCGGGCGATGCCCGGCCCGTACGAATGCGTTTGAGGTCGTCATCCAAGACTTCGACCGCACGTTGCATACGGCGCTCGGCATCGCGTAGGACCTCGTCAACCATGGCCGCCTCCTAAATGGGATGTTGTGCCGGGGACGACCGAGCCGTCTGGTGGGTATTATAGCACAGCGCCTTGGGCCTGCGGTGATGATCTTATAACCAGACGACAGCGCCCACCCGGGCCAGGGTATCGCCGGGTGGGGTGGGGGGCAAGGGGTTTGCGCCGTGGATGGAGCCTAGTCCGCGCCAGGGCTCACGGGCGGACGCACCGCGTGCATTTCTTGACGCACCATCTCCGCGATGGCTCGGACCTCGCGCACCAGCTGCGCGAAGCGCTCGGGTTTGAGCGATTGCGCGCCGTCGGAGAGGGCCTCTTCGGGGCGGGGGTGCACTTCGATGATCAAGCCGTCGGCCCCGGCCGCGATGGCCGCGCGCGCGATGGGCGCGACGTAAGCCCAATGGCCGGTGCTGTGGCTCGGATCCAGGATCACGGGCAGGTGGGTCGCGGCCTTGAGCACGGGGATCGCGTTGATGTCGGTCGTGTTGCGGGTGCTGGTCTCAAAGGTCCGGATCCCGCGCTCGCACAGCACCACGTCCTTGTTGCCGCTCATCAAGATATACTCCGCGGCCAGCAGGAACTCTTGAATAGTCGCGCTCATCCCCCGCTTGAGTAGCACGGGCTTTTGCCGTTTGCCCACTGCGCGCAGCAAGGGATAATTTTGCATGTTGCGCGCGCCGATTTGCAGCATGTCCGCGTATTCCGAGACCAAATCCACTTGTTCGGGCGACATGACTTCGGTCACAACCGGGAGCCCGGTGGCTTCGCGCGCTTCGGCCAGGTAACGGAGGCCTTCTTCGCCCAGGCCCTGGAAGGAGTAGGGCGAGGTTCGGGGCTTGAACGCGCCCCCGCGCAGCATATCGGCCCCGGCTTCTTTGACCGCGTGCGCGGTTTCGAGCATTTGACTTCGGCTTTCGACCGAGCAGGGCCCGGCGATGATCACGATATCCGGCCCGCCAAAGGTGACCGGCCCGACCTGCACCCGAGTATCTGCGGGATGGAACTCCCGCGAGCTAAGCTTGTAGGGCCGGGAGATGGGCACCACCCGCGCGACGCCGGGCAAGTGCAAGAAGGCTGCGGGTTCGGCGCGACGAGCTTCGCCAATCACCCCAATGACGACGTGCTCATGCCCGCGGGAGAGGTGCGGGGTGAAGCCCAACCGGCGAACCGTCTCCAGCACGCGTTGAATTTGTTCTTCGGTCGCGTCGCGGCGCATAATCACCATCATGGGTACAACCTCCTGAGGCTAAGATGCAAACTCGCGCTACGCGTCGGTCGCCGCGCAGGGCGAAGACGCGGACGGCGGCGGGAACGGGCCGTGGTCGAGGTCTGGCCGCAAGCGGGCCGTTGCTCCCAAGTATACGTGGCGGATGGCCTCTTGGGGGACGTCGGTGTTCCACAAGATCAGCACCCGGACCACACGAGGCATGGCGTCGGGCACGGCGACCTCTTGGGCGGAGAGCAAAGGCACCTGGGTCCAGCCCAATTGCCGGGCGGCGTACGCGGGGTACGCCGCGTTGAGGTCGGGCGTGAGGGTGAAGAAAATGCCGGCCATGGCCTCAGGCCGCAACTGGGGGTTGGCCCGACAAATGGCCAAGAGCAGTTCGCGCGTGGCCGCGAGGATGCTTTCGGCCGTATTTTCTGCGACCTGATTGGCCCCACGGATACCGCGCACGAGCATCATGCACCTCCTGCCGAGCGAGGGAACAAAAAAAGCGAGGCGCCGTCGGCCTCGCTTTTCGCGCACGTTCACCGCAGGGTCGGCTAACGCGCCAGGCCAACGGCCATCGGACCGTTGGCAAAAAAGAAATACGCGTACCCGCCGAACCCTTGGGTCATCATCCGCATCCCTCGCTGAATCGCAGCCCATTGTACGAGCCCCGGCCAAGCTTGTCAAGGGCCG
>JAADEP010000189.1 GCA_013153335.1 Chloroflexota bacterium | reverse complement strand
TTACGAGGTCGCGCACCTCGGCTCGCAGTCCGGAACCCTGCGTCTCCCGTCGAACCCATGCATCCCCATCTGTCAAGGTTCGCTTTTCATTATACGGAAGCCCGGTTGAAATGCAACCCCCTTTTGCTGAAGGGGTGCAGGCAAATTCTGTAGAAATTGGAGATAAAGCAAGATCCAGCCCACAGCGGATGATGCTCGCCTAACCCAGGATTTCGCCCCAAAACCACGCCCCACGCTCTCAATCGGCTTTGGAATGCCTTGCGCCATGGAAAAATGAGGCGCGGGAAGACCGTGCTCAAGGCACGCTGTACCTGGCTCAATGACGACAGCCCAACGCGCCTCCCCGCGCCGCTTGGCCGTTTCTACAACATTTGCGTGCACCCGCGCTGCAGTTCTGAGCCGAGTTTACGCCCCAAGGCAGGGCAAGACAACCCAAAGCAGCTTGGTCCTAGCGTGTGGTTAACCGGTGTCCATCGGGCGCTGGAGCCGACGCTTCCAGACAACACCGAATCTCGGTCAGCATGGAGGCAAGTCGCGCGCGAACGCGAGGCCGAGCATCGGGGTTATAACCGGTCCTATTCGGATGGGCTGCAGGCGTTCTGGACTCGCGGTTGCGATTTTATTCCAGCTCGCTTAAACATATCCGGTCGTGCAATGCCCACAACCCATCTTCGGCCCAGGTGACGACCAACAGACATCGTAACGCGTCTCCGTCTTCGTTGAAGCGTATGGGCCCTGTGAGACCACGCCACGTCCCCTGGGCCAGAGTTTCCTGCACGCACGCGCGGTCGCGGGTTAGGTCCCCGGTTAGCGACGCGCATTGTTCGAGAGCCTGGGCCCAGAGCTCGAAGGCATCCCAGGTCAGCGCCGAGATCTGGTTCGGCAATTGCGCGTAATTGGCTTGATAAAGTTCCGCGAATTCCCATGCTGCAGGCTCGGGAATGGCTGTTAAGACTCGTTTGTTCGCAACCCAAGGGGTGATAAAGAAAAGGTTAGAACACTCCTCACAGTGTAAAAGTTCAAAACTTTCCCAGGTGTCTGTCCCTAAAACAGGCTGAGTTAGACCAAGCTCCTTGGCAATAGCGAGCAGTGAGCGAGTTTGATCACCATACAAAGGCCAAATGAGCACATCGGTTTGGGCCACCTGCTGTAATGCTTGCCTTTGTGAGGCCAAGTCGTTTTCTCGAAAGTAGCTGACTTGAACTTGGAAGCCTTGGGCCCGGGCCTGCTGGGCTAACTGGCTGCCAAATTCCTCTGAAAAAGTCTCTTGTTCCGCAATCACAATACCCAGAGATTGAGCTCCAAAGGAAGAGGCCAGTTCTAACAAAGCCTGACCCAAGAGCTTTTCGTTGTAATTAATACGGAAAGTAAAGGGATGTCCTGGCGTGATGTACGGATACGTGGCCCAGGTTATCAAAGTTGGGATGCCCAACGGGTCAAACACGCGGACGGCTTCGAGAGCTGGTACACTGCCGTAGGGCCCAATTACGGCCAGCAGATCTTCCCGAGCCAACTCGCGGGCTACTCGCCGCGTTAAGGCCGCGTCCAGCCCGGTGTCCGCCCAACGGATCATCAACGTATAGGCAGCCCCATCCAGCATTACGTGTCCATCTTTGGATTGCAGCCAGAGCTCAGCTGTCTGGCGAGCTTCCTCACCAATGTCCGGGAAAGGCCCTGTTAAGGGCACCATATGCCCCAAATGCAGGATCCCGCTGTAGGGAAGGGGGGTAGGTGTCCATGTAGGTGTCGGAGTGTGGGTTGGCGTAGGGGTCAATGTCGGCGTTGCTGTAGCGGTGGGTGTCGGTGTCGGCATGAAAGTGAACATGGGAACACGGCAATTCACCATCAAGATCGCCCACGTAGCGCTTGCCAGGATACCCAGCCATAGAGCGTTTCTTCGCTCCTTCCTCATGGCCCTCTCTCCTTGATATAGGTTGTAAAAATTGCTGGACGTGTTACCCTGGTGTGCAAACATCTTACCAGAATGGTCTGTTTATCCCGTCCCGACTAGTGTGAAAAGAGCGGTACGTTGTGCTTTAAGGGAAAGGCTACTCACTAGGTGAGTTCTTTGGGGAAGGTTTTTGGAGCACAAACCGTTGTAGATTGTTGTCCCATAGATAAATGTCAAACTTTTCGCTTTGATAACGTTCGAGTTCCTCAATAGAGTGCAACGGGGCATTTCTTACCCGGCCAACTTTTAGGATAGTTTGCCCATTTTTGCGATATAATTGCGCCCCCTGAAAGCTCTCATCACGGATTTGGCCAGTAACTTTGAAGATTAATTTCACCGTATCCCCTTCTCCAAAGTCAAAAATCCACATTGTCTGGTCCCAAAAGCCTGATACAACAATGAGTTCGGGGAGGGGAGATGGCGTTATGTCAAACCATTGAATGCCCAGATAAGACGATGTGCATCCCTCAAGCTCTCTTCTATCAAGAAAATCAATATCGTCAAGGCTCTGAATATTTCTTTCAAGGGGTGGTACTTTCCACGTAGCCATATAGCACTCGTTATTAATGGCAACCTCTAACAAACCGCCTTCATCCAGAGGTTGATATGTCGCCGCAATCTCGCGGGGAAACCATTCAGGTTCTTTCATTTGCCAGAATTCTGTTCTCTGCTTAAATCTATGACAAGGCATCATTGGCTCATGGCGTTTCTCTGGAGGAACGCCGAAGAAATCATAGTATACGTTAATTTGCTCCTCAGGAGTTGCATTTTCCCCTGCTAGAGATAGGAGCCATTGGTCTATAAAACGTTCATAGAGCTCGGATGACGAACGGACATCGTAAGCTAGAAGTTCGCGATAATCGGTCTCTATGAAGTGATCGTGTTCCCAGGAATACGTCTTGTAAACGCGAGGTTCAACGGTGTATGTTTCCGGCATTTCGCTAACGAAATACATTTTCCCTGTAGGACTACAAGCTTCATACGTCTTGAGATGGCGTTCCATGCTATAACCTTGTTCCCAAATTTCTATCCGATCCCCCTTCACTTGAAACGAAGCGAATCGGCGACTTTTGGATACTTCAGGTTCGTTCCAGGCAAAACCTTCGTAATAATATAAGAACTTTACTGCGTCACATTGATCGCCCTCACAGCGGATGATGTACTTATCGAAATGACCCACATGGACTCCGGTACCACCCCAATGCGTCCACATGGTAAGAATGATGTAAGGCGGTTGATAAGTATAACGTGCTTGAGCCGCATACGCGCCGTGTTGCTCCACAAAGTATAGCTCTTTTAGCGACGATCCTTCACCATGGTAAATACCAAAAAACGTCCACCAGGAAAAGGGAAGATCTCCTGAAATAAGGATCTCGGGCTTCCCGTCACGGTTGATGTCCACGTCCATCCGTTGCGTTTTTACTACTTCCATAAATTCTGCGAAACTTAGGCCATTGGACTTATAGCTACGGTTATAGTGGGCGTAAATATGCTGTAAAAGTGCACGGTTCGATACGGTTGACCCTTCTTCCGAAGGTTCTGGGAACGATGGAAGAAGGAGGAAGCCAACCAGTAAATAGAAACGAAGGCCGAGTTGTTGGAGCTTGTGTAACATCTATTCCTCCAGCGGATTTGCTGTTCAGTGTTCAGGCGTTATTTGCGGATGTTCGTCGCTTCTTCCGTCGTTCCCCCTACTCGTCCTCCCGAACCCGTGAGCCCAGCAGGACCGCGGTTGTGGCCCCGAGGGTTAAAAGCGCGAGCGCGGCGGTGAGGGGCCAGCCCGGCGCGTGGTAGGTGAGCGTCACGATGTGCTCGCCTGCGGTCAAGGGAAGGGCCAGGAGCGCGTATTCCGCGCGGTAGAGCGGGGTCGCCCGGCCATCGATTTGGGCTTGCCAACCGGGGTAAGCTTGCTGAGCAACGAGAAGCCAACCCGCGCCCGGGGTCTGGACGTGGATGCGCAGGTACGTTGGCGTCGGCATATCCCACGTTAGGGCCACGTGTTCGCTCGCAGCCGGGTTCGGAAGCTCGGTCGGCGCGGGATAAGACGGGCCGCTGAAGGGCTCGGCCAAGACGGTGATGCGTTCGTCCCAGGCGGGGCCGCCCAGGCTGGCTCGGTGCCATAAGGCTTGCCACGCGGCCGCTTCGTCTGTGACGACGTCGGCCTTGGGATACCACTGCACCAAGCCTTGGGGTTGACGCGGCACGACCCGGAAGCCCCCAGGGGCCGAAGGCACGCGGCGGATTTCCGCGACCACGGCCAAACGGTCGAGCACCCGCTCCCGCGCGCCCGGCGGTGCTTGGTCGAGCGCGGTGAGCAACCGTTCGAACGAGCCCGGTCGCATGGGGTCGAAATTGTTGAGCGTGCGCGCCCCGTCCAACAGGCGCAAATTCGGCAGACCCAGGAGGCGCAGGTCCGACCATGGCCGCGCGGGGCGCAAATCTTTCAGGCGAAAGTAATCTTTGAACTTGAAGTCATACTCGTCCTGGGCCGGGAAGAATACCCGACCGCTGGGCTGGACGTTTTGCGCGCGGTACCACGCGGCTTCGATGGTCGGTGTCCAGCCCGCGTGCGTGAGGCCCAGGTCGAGCGCGACCCACGCGAGCACAGCGCCGGCCCACAGCGCCCGGCTGCGCGTGCGAGGGGCTGGCTGACGCAGGGCCAGCACCCCCGCGCCCATCGCCCACACCCCGCTCCACGCGACCGCGCGCGCGATGCTCGCACGATCGCCCGCCAAGGGCGTAGCCAGCTTGGCCATCACCGTGACCCCGGCCGCGGCCGCGATGCCCAAACGCAGCCAATACGCGGCCCTGGGGCTCGGCGGGCGCCATCCCTCTGCGCCAAGACCCGCGAGCAGGGCGAGCAGCACCGTGCCGATGAGGTGCCAGCGCGCGGGCGCTTGAAACCAATCAAAGGTGGGCACATGCGCGTACAGCCACGGGTACACAGGGGTATGCTTGCCGAGGGCCAAAAGCGCGATCAAAGCCCACGTCGCCCACGCCCAACGCACCGCGGACGTCGCCCAGGGCGTGGGCCCGCGCCTTCGCACCCATCGGAGCGTGCTGAGCGCCAGGAAGAAGGGCAGCAGCCCGATGTAAAGCGCATCTTCCCAATATGTTGCGTATCCCCAATAGTCGCCCGTGACCGGCGAGCCGAAAAGGTTGGGCCAAAGGAGCCCCAAGAAGCGCCATGGCCAAAACGAATACGTGAGCGCGAGCTC
>JAADEP010000201.1 GCA_013153335.1 Chloroflexota bacterium | reverse complement strand
TAAACTCAAGGGCGCAACGGCGAGGAACAGGGCGAGTACTCGTCGAGCGGGCTTCAGAGAGCTTGGGCCGTGGCTGGGAGCCTGGGCAGTCGCGCCGGCGAGGAATGGGCCTGGGAGCTGCCGACCGAACGCCCGGTTGGGGTTAGTAGGTTGGGCCGGACGCCCCCGTTATCGGGCTGGAGCGGGTTGGGGCTTGCGCCCCAACCAAGCGGGGTGGCACCGCGAGCGCGCACGCGCCCGTCCCCGTGGGGGGCGCGTGTTTTGTTTTAAGGCGCCTTGCCCCGCCCTCGCCCTTCCTCACCGAGCTTGGGCGATTGGATTGAGGAGGAACGGCCTATGAGCACGTCAACCCAACCTACGAAGAAACTTCGCGTCTTGACCGGCGACCGCCCGACCGGCAAGCTGCATTTGGGACATTATGTAGGCAGCCTCAAAAATCGGGTCGCACTGCAAGATAAGTACGAGTGCTTTTTCATCATTGCCGATCTGCACACTCTGACCACCAAACCGCGCAAGGAAGACATTGCCAAGTTGCGCGAGAACATCCGCGAGATGGTCTTGGATTATCTAGCCGTCGGGATTGACCCAGAAAAGAGCACCATCTTCGTCCAGTCCGCCATTCCCGAGACCTATGAGCTCAATCTCATCTTCGAAATGTTGATCACCCTGCCGCGCTTGACCCGCTTACCCTCGATTAAGGACATGGCGCGCGCGGCCAACATCGACGAAGATACGCTGCCCTTTGGGCTGGTCGGTTATCCGGTTTTGCAAGCGGCCGATATTCTCCTCCCGCGCGCGCATTTGGTGCCCGTGGGCAAGGACAACGAAGCGCACGTGGAGCTGACCCGCGAGATCGCGCGACGCTTCAACCGCTGGTACGGCGAGGTTTTCCCCTTGCCCAAGGCCCTTATTGGCGAAGTGCCGACGCTCATGGGCATTTATGGCAAGGCCAAAATGAGCAAGAGCCTCAACAACGCGATCTTCCTCTCCGATTCGCCCGAAGAAGTCCAAGCCAAAGTGATGCGCATGTATACTGATCCGACCCGCACCCGACCGGATATCCCGGGGGATCCGGACAAGCCGTCCAACGTGGTTTTCCGATACCACGAGATCTTCAATCCTGACAAAGATGAAGTCGAAGAGTTGAAGGAACGCTATCGCCAGGGCAAAGTAGGCGACGTGGAGGTCAAAAAGCGCCTCGCGCGAGCGTTGAACGCCTTCCTTGACCCCATTCGGGAGCGCCGCGCGTATTACGCACAACGCCCTGACCTCATTGAAGATATCCTTATCGAAGGGACACGGCGCATGCGCGAAGAAGCCCGTGAGACCATGGCCTTGGTCCACGAAGCCATGGGGATGTACGGCGTAACCGAGATCCGGCCGCGGGTAGAGGCGCTCTTGCGCCGTTCGGCTTAGCGCGCGCGGCGCGCCAGGGCCGCGCGCGAGACCCGGGTTTGCACGCTCAAGGCACGGAGGAACCTATGCCGGGGAAATACTACGAAGACTTGGAAGTGGGGATGCGCATCCAACACGCGCTTGGCCGCACCATCACCGAAGCGGACAACACTCTGTTTTGCGCGATCACCATGAACACCCAACCGCTCCATTTGAACGAGGATTTTGCCGCGCGGACCATCTTTGGCCGTCGAATCGTGAACGGTTTGTTGACCCTCGCGTTGGCGACCGGGCTCACGGTCCCTGAGCTCACTGAAGGAACCATCATCGCAAACTTGGGCTATGAGAACGTTCGCCATCCGAACCCGATGTTCCACGGGGATACCCTTTACGTTGAGACCGAAGTGCTGGAGAAACGCCCCTCGCGTTCGCGGCCGAACGCAGGGGTTGTGCGTCTACGCCACATTGGCCGCAAACAAGATGGCACGATCGTGGTCGAATTCGAACGGGTCGTCCTGTTCCTGCGCCGACCTCAACCTTCGGGCCCTCAGGACGCGTCGGACGCCGAAGCTTGAGGCCACGAATTTTGTGACCTGGCACGAATATTGCTCGACCTAATCTATGCTCGTTGCGCCAACCCCCCGGCAAGACGGGGGGTTGAATCTTTGCTGTTTCAGGAGGGAATATGTCGCGCTGGTTAGGGCCGCGAGGGTTTCGGCGGCTTTGGCTCTTGGGAGCTTTGATAATTTTCGCGGTTTTTGTTCCGAATTCGTCCGCTTTTGCTTTGGATGTTTGGCTCATCACCGATGCCCATCGCATTTTGGTGATTCGCAATGTCGAACGCAATCCGGTTCAAGAAGTGGTCGGTACGCACAATCCTGTACCAAATGCTGCCAAGGGAGCTTTTGGTGACCTAGCGTATGCCATGGATGGCCACCTGTACGGCATTTCCATGGAATTTGCCAGTGCAAAGGCGAAAATCTATCGCATCGACCTCGACACGGGCGCGATTACGGCGATACTCCCCGAGTTGCCGTATGAGTATGGGAATTCGTTGGAATACCACCCTCGCTGGGATTGGATGTTCCACACGGGCGCGATCCAAACGTACTCCCCTTACACCCTAATGCATAACCTTTATGTGATGGGCCGCGTCGATCCCGTGACCAGCCGTTCCTGGTACGACTTCACCGGCGATCCGAGGTTTCCTGAAGGGTTCGGCGCGGACTTCACGTTTACCCCGGGCTACATATACGCGATTTGGGGCCGGTGGGTCTACTCGAATTCCCGATGGGTCCCAGAGCATTATTTGCTCCGTTTCCCCGTCGACGATGCCGGGAATCCTACCGGGTCGTACGAAGTCCTCGGCGAATCTCAGGCCGCGCTCGGCGAGTCTATTTGGGGATTGGCCTCAGATGGCCAGACGGTCTACGCGTCGACCCCAACAGCCCTCTATCGGGTGGATATCTCGGGCTCGACCGCGACGTTCCACAAGCTGCTGGATTATCGCCTGTTGCCCGACGAACAAGTGACCGGCGCGACGGTGCGCTGGGCCGATGCGAGTTTGGACGTCGCCGCGCCGTCCGATTGCGAGATCAACCAGCCGTGCACAGTGACCTGGACGCTTCGCAACGACGGACCTTTTCCGACCAGCGCGGTGGAAGTCTCGCTCCAGTGGCCTCAAGACTGGGATTTCGTGCGCGCGGCTCCGCAAACGGGCACGTTCGATCCCAATACCGGCGTTTGGACGGTGCCCGATCTCGAGCCGGGCCAGGCGATCACGTTGACGTTGACGCTGAACCCTCAGGTGGAAGGCGACCGAAGCCTGACCGGCGCCATCACCTTGCTGGGCGCCGCGGACCCCGACAGCATCCCCGCGGTGCTGGCCGATCGCGACGATTATGCGGACGGCCTGGCCGACGACGATGAGGCTCAGGCCCGAATACACGTGTCGCGACCCGAGCGCTTGCCGGATACGGGCTTCGCGCCGCCGGCCTACGGATTGCGCGTTCCTTCGTATAAGACCAGCGGTCGCGCGGGCACCTGGCAGGTCGAGATCCCGCGCCTGGGGTTGCAGGTGCCGGTGTGGGCCGCGCCGCGCGTCGGCCCAACGTGGGATGTCGCGTGGTTGACGCAGGCGTTGGGCTGGCTACAAGATACTGGGCTTCCCGGCCAGCCCGGGAACGCGGTGCTGACCGGGCATGTGTGGCTGGCTCAGGGTGAGCCCGGGCCCCTGGCGGGCTTGAGCACCTTGCGGTATGATGATGCCGTGTATGTGACCGCGTGGGGCACGTCGTATGAGTACCGTGTCCGCCGCGCGTTCACGGTCGCGGCGGACGCGGTTGAGGCTGTGCTGCAGGTGCCGCAAGCCGGGTACGCGTGGCTCACGCTGGTGACGTGCGCTGGCTACCAGCCCGACCGCCAGGTCTATGCCCAACGGCAGGTGGTGCAAGCGGTGCTGGTCACGCAACCTTAGTCGCGGGGAGGGCGTTGCATGAGCCCAGCTCCCATCGAACATCCGCCTGATTCGCCCCCGGTGTGCGATTACGAAGGCGCGGATTATCAAACCCGGTTCTGGGAGCAAGGCGGACGCACCTACGAGGACCAGGTCGAGGCCATCGCGCTTCGGCGCTTGCTCGCAGGGGAACAGGGCGAGTGGTTGGTCGAGATCGGCGCGGGTGCGGGGCGCAATACGCCCCGCTACCAGGGTTATCGCCGCGTGGTCTTGGTCGATTATTCGCGCTCCATGCTGCGTCAGGCCCAAGCGCGCTTGGGGCGCTCGGAACGCTATGTGTACGTGGCCGCGAACGCGTATCATTTGCCCTTCGCCAGCGGCTTTTTCGACGCCGCGACCATGATTCGCGTGTTGCACCACATGGCCGAGCCCCAGCGGGTCTTGACCGAAGTGCGCCGCGTGCTGCGCGATGGCGGGGTGTTTATCCTGGAGTTCGCGAGCAAACGGCACCTCAAGGCCATCTTGCGCTATGTCTTACGCCGACAAGCCTGGAGCCCCTTTACGCTGGAGCCGGTTGAGTTCGCGCCCCTGCATTTTGACTTTCATCCGCGCGCGGTCGAGACGTGGCTGCGTCAAGCCGGCTTTCGTATTGAACGGCGTTTGACCGTGTCGCACTTTCGCCATCCGTGGCTCAAGCGACTCGTGCCCGTGCGCGTTTTGGTCGCGCTCGACGCCCTGGCCCAGCTCACGGGCGACTGGTGGCAACTCACGCCCAGTGTGTTCGTCAAGGCGCGCGCAGTCCCTGAGGCCGCAGAGCCCGCGATGCCCCGCCCGCGCTTGCGCTTTCGGTGCCCGGTGTGCGGGCACGAGCCCCTGGAGGAAACCGCGGACCGGGTTTCGTGCCCGCAGTGTGGCCGCGCGTGGGCCATCCACGATGGCCTTTATGATTTCAAAACGCCCATCCACGAACCCGGGAGGACGTAACCATGCCTGTGTATCGCTTAGCTTTGCTCGGTTTCGGGAATGTGGGCCGCGCGTTCGCCCGGCTGTTGCAGGAAAAGCGGGCCGATTTACAGGCCCAATACAACATCGACTTTCTCGTGACCGGCATTATGACGGGCCGCCATGGCGGCGCGATCGCACCGCAAGGTTTGGATCTGGACGTGGCCTTACGTCGCGTAGAGCAAGGCGGATCGTTGCAGGACCTCAGCGTCGAACCCGCACCCACAGATGGGCTCGATTTTGTGCGTCGCGTGCCGGCCGATGTGCTCTTTGAGACCATCCCGGTGAACTATGAGACCGGCGAGCCCGCGCGCACGTACCTCGAG
>JAADEP010000102.1 GCA_013153335.1 Chloroflexota bacterium | reverse complement strand
CCAGGATGAGCAGCTCGATTTTGTCTGTGGGATGGCCCACTTGCTCGAGCGCGTCCAGCCGCGCGCGGACTTGGGCATAAGGGTCGAATTGATGCTGATACGCGCGTTGCGCGCCCGGCTCCTCGGGCAGATAGCTCTTGGGCATGCGCACATCCGTCGGGCAAAACACGCACTGCCCCGGGCACGGATAAGGCTTGGTCAGCACTGTGACCACGGTCACGCCCGAGAGGGAACGCACTGGCTTGAGCCGCAACCGCGCCTCGAGTTGCGGGTCCGCGGACCATTCCCCTTGAGCCACCAGCTGGCGATAGAGCGCGAGCAATACGGCTTTGCTCAAATAGCCCGTAGGCGTGGGATGGCGGCGGATCGCGCGCGCGACCGGTTCCCCCGCGCGGATAGCTTCCAGGGCGCGCCGCGCGGCCGCGCGCACGCGCGGGTCCTGCAGCTGTTGTTCAGGATTGGGCTTGGCTCGCGGGGGCAAAGGCACCTGCAACAACGTGCGTCCTCCGGTCCGGTCGAGGATGGGCCGCGTCGCTCGACGCGTTCCCCACAGCAATTGTACCGGTTCGGTTAAGATTCGACTTCGTCGGTCGAAGCTTCGGCCCCAGGCCAGCGATCCGGCCACCAGCGGCGCAGCCGTTCCCAAACTTGCGCTTCATACCCCTGGTCCGAGGGCTCGTAAAAATGCGCGTCGCGAGCCTCGGCCGGCAAATAAACCTGCCGCACGAAGTGCCCGGGCTCGTCATGGGGATAGCGATAGCCCTGGCCGTGGCCCAAGGCCTCACGGTCGCGCGAGGCATCCCGCAGGGGTAAGGGCACCTCGCCCGCGCCGTGCTCACGCACATAGGCCTGGGCTTGAAACACGGCCTTGGTGCTGTTCGACTTGGGCGCGGTGGCCAGATACAACGTCGCTTGACTCAGAAAATAAATGCCCTCAGGCATGCCCGTGCGCTCAAAGGCCTGAGCCGCGGCCTGCACCACGACCAGCGCGTTGGGGTCAGCCAGGCCCACATCCTCCGCGGCCAAGATGAGCAACCGCCGCAAGATGAAGCGCGGGTCCTCTCCGGCTTCGATCATCACCGCGAGGTAATACAGCGCGGCATCCGGGTCCGAGCCCCGGACGGACTTGATGAACGCGGAAATGGTGTCGTAGTGGGCGTCCCGGTCGCGG
The DNA here is from genome assembly GCA_013153335.1 of Chloroflexota bacterium. GTDB lineage: Bacteria > Chloroflexota > Anaerolineae > Anaerolineales > DRMV01 > JAADEN01. The sequence continues at coordinate 4,009 of JAADEP010000102.1, read as the reverse complement.
TCGTAGCGCAGGGCAGGCCGCTGGAGCACCGCGCGAGCCCATGCGAGGTCTACGTGGCGCCGGCCCTGGGCATCGGGGGCCGCGCTCTCGACCGCCAGCTCGAGCGCGTTGAGCGCGCGCCGCGCGTCGCCCTGGGCCGCGGCCGCGAGGTAGCGCAGCGCGTCTTCGTCCACCTGCACCGGCTGGCCGCCGTAGCCGCGCGGGTCCGTGAGCGCCCGGCGCAGCAAGGTCAGGATCGCTTCCTCGGATAAAGGCTCGAGCTGGAACACCTGGGCGCGCGAAAGCAAAGCGGGCACCAGCGCGAAGTAGGGGTTCTCGGTCGTCGCGCCGATGAAGTGCAACGTCCCGTCCTCCAGATACGGCAAAAGCGCGTCTTGCTGCGCGCGGTTCCAGCGGTGCACCTCGTCGATGAACAACACCGTCGGCCGGCCATAGAGCCGCCGCTGTTCCCGGGCCTGGTCAATGACCTTGAGCAAGTCGGCCTTGCCCGCGAGGACCGCGGAGAGGCGGGCCACGTGCGCGTCAAAGGATTGGGCCAGCAGATAAGCCAAGGTTGTCTTGCCCGTGCCCGGCGGTCCCCACAAAATCAACGCGGGGAAGCCCCGGCCCTGTTCCAGCGCGCGGCGCAAGGGGCGCCCCGGGCCGACCAGGTCGGTTTGGCCCACGAATTCGTCCAGCGAACGAGGGCGCATGCGGGTGGCCAAGGGCTGCGTGTGCGGCTGTTCTTGCTCGGCCGCGTATTGAAACAAGTCTGCCATCCTGCCATCCTCCCCCGCGATACAATACGAACAGGGCACTGCCCAGGAGGTCTACATGCGACTCTGGCGTTGGCTTTTCCCCGTGCTCCTTGGAGGGCTCGCCTGGGGGATGGGGCGCTGGCTCGGACCGGTTCATCCTGCGGAAGCCGAGCGTTCGCCCACCCCGACACCCACGCCCGCGCCGCTTGCCCAAGGCCGCGACGCGTGGCTCGCCCAAGAGGCCTGGTTGCGCCACGTCTACGAACAGGTCGCGCCCGGCGTGGTGCACATCACCACCCGCACCTACACATACACCTTCTTTTGGGAGATTGTACCCCAAGAGGGCACGGGCTCGGGCTTTGTATGGGACACCCAAGGCCACATCGTGACCAACTACCACGTGGTCGCGGGCGCGCAGCATATCATCGTCGCGCTGCCCGAAGGTCACCAATCCCAAGCCGAGGTGATCGGCATCGACCCGCCCAATGACTTGGCGGTATTGCGCCTGCGCGAGACGCCCGCTGAGCTGCACCCCTTGCCCGTGTGGGACGGCGAGCCCGAGGACCTGCACGTAGGCCAATTCGTCATGGCCATCGGCAATCCCTTTGGGCTGGATTGGACCCTGACCACCGGGGTGATCAGCGCGTTGGGGCGGGTCATCCGCAGCGAGCAAGGGGACTTTATCGGCGAGGTCATCCAAACCGATGCGGCCATCAACCCCGGCAACTCGGGCGGGCCCCTGCTCAACCTCGACGGCCAAGTTATCGGCGTGACCACAGCTATTCTTTCGCCCACGGGCGCGTACGCGGGCGTGGGCTTCGCGATCCCGGGCCACGTGGTGCGCCGGGTCGTGCCCGAGCTCATCGAGCGCGGCTATTACCGGCACCCCTGGCTGGGCATTGAGGACGGCGTGATCGAACTCCAGCCCGTGCTGGCTGAAGCCTTGCGCCGAGCGGGCTACGCCGTGCCCGACCAAGGCTTGCTCATCGCGCGGGTGGATTGGGGCAGCCCCGCGGCCCAGGCCGGCTTGCGGGGCGGGACCCGGCTCGTTCCCGTGGGACGGCTGCTCGTGCCTGTGGGCGGCGATGTCCTGCTCGCGATCGATGACCAACCCGTCTTTACAGAGCGGGATTTACGCCTTATCTTAGAATATAAGCACCGTGTGGGTGATACGGTGCAGCTGCGCGTCTGGCGCGAGGGGACGACGTTGACCCTCCCTGTAACCCTGGCCGAACGCCCCTAGAGGGGCTCGACGCACGAAAGGACACGAACGCATGACCACCCCGATCCCAACTTACCATTACCGCTGCTCTCGGTGCGGCCGAGAATATCCCGGTGACCGGCTTCGCTACACCTGCCCCCACGACGGCGGGAACCTGGACATCATCCTCGACTACGATGCCCTGCGTCGCGAGCTCTCGCCCAGCACCTTCCCCGGGCCTGGGGCCGAGCCCTCGCTGTGGCGCTATCAAGCCCTGCTGCCCGTACCCGACCCCGGGGGGCACGGCACACCCTTGCGCCGCGTGGGCTGGACGCCCATCTACGCGCTCCCGCGATTACGCGCGCGGCTCGGGCTCCCGCACTTGTGGTTCAAGGACGAAAGCCCGAACCCAACCGCGTCGTTCAAAGATCGCGCGAGCGCGATCGTGCTCGCGCACGCGCGGCAGCAAGGGGCCGACGTGGTGATCACCGCGTCGACGGGCAACGCGGGCGCCGCGCTGGCTGGCCTGGCCGCGGCTTCGGGCCAGCGCGCGGTCATCCTCGCGCCCGCGACCGCGCCCCGGGCCAAGATCGCGCAGCTGCTCATCTATGGCGCGCGCGTCGTCTTGATCGAGGGCACGTACGACGACGCGTTCGACCTGAGCGTGCAGGCCGCGCAAGCCCTGGGTTGGTACTGCCGCAACACAGGCTACAACCCCTTTACCGCGGAAGGCAAAAAGACCGCGGCCTTTGAGATGTGGGAACAGCTCCTCCGCGACGCGCCGGACGCGCGCTGGCATATTTTCATCCCCGTGGGCGACGGCAACATCATCAGCGGCATCTACAAAGGTTTTTGGGACCTGCACCAGCTGGGCTGGTTGCCCCAAATGCCGCGCTTGCACGGCGTGCAGGCCGAAGGCTCGGCCGCGGTGGCCCGGGCGTTTTTCGCGGGCGCCGATCGCATCACGCCGGTGCAAGCCCAAACCCTGGCCGACAGCATCTCGGTCAACCTGCCCCGGGATGGCGAGCGCGCGCTGCGCGCGGTTCGAGCTACGGGAGGGCGCTATTGGGTCGTTTCGGACGACGCGATCTTAGCCGCGATGCGCGAGCTCGGGCATCACGGCGTGTTCGTCGAACCCGCGGCCGCGGCCGCGTACGCGGGCCTGCGCGCGGCGCAAGCTGAAGCCGCGTTTGAGCCCACGGATCGGGTGATCGTGCTGCTCACGGGCAGCGGGCTCAAAGACGTCGCGGCCGCGATGCAGGCTGTGCCGCCCGCGCCCCAAATCCCGCCCGATTTGGACGCGCTCCAACGGGTGCTCGCGGCCGCGCACGATGCGTAAGGAGGCTGGCATGAAAGTCCGCATCCATCCGGAAGGCTATCCGTTCATCGCGGGCGCGGGGCTGGCCGCGGTGGTCCTGCGCTTGCTGGGCCAACGTCGCGCGGCTCAGGGCGCGCTCGCGGCCGCGTTGGCTGCCGCGTACTTCTTCCGCGACCCCGAACGCCATCCCCCGGCTGGCGAAGACACGATTTTGGCCCCGGCGGATGGCCGCATCATCACGGTGCGCCGTACCCATGAGCCCCTCTGGCTCCAAGGCGACGCGTGGCATGTGGGTACGTTCATGAGCTTGTTCGACGTACACATCAACCGCGCGCCGTGCACGGGCAAGATCGTGCGCATCGAACACCGCGCGGGCACGTTCTTGCCAGCCAACCGCGAAGAAGCCTTGCAGAACGAACGCCGGTTGTATTATTGGGAGTGCGCGGCCGGTTACCGCCTGCTCGTGGTTCAAATCGCGGGGCTGCTCGCGCGGCGGACCGTGCCGTTGGTCGCCGAGGGGCAAGCCGTGGTGCGCGGCCAACGGTTCGGCCTGATTCGGTTTGGCTCGCGGGTTGACGTCTACATGCCCGCGGACGTGACCCGCCCGTTGGTGCTGCCCGGGCACCGGGTGCGAGCCGGCGAAACACCCATCGGGCTTTGGGTCGCGCAGGAGGATGCATGAGGAGGGGACTGATGCGAGGAATTCGAATGCTCGTCTTGCTGCTTGGGTTCGGCCTGGTCGCGGGTTGCCAA
>JAADEP010000195.1 GCA_013153335.1 Chloroflexota bacterium | reverse complement strand
CGCGTGTCGACGGACCTCGCGCCATGTGGCATCGTCCAACACGAGCAGCCGCCGCGCCTGGGAAGGCGTCAGGCGGATCGCATCCATATGCAGGAGGTCTTGCACCTTTTGGTCGAAGGGCGTGTAAGGGTCCTCACGCAAAGCCTCGATGTAGTCGAGCGCGGCCTGAAGCCGCTCAATTTGACGGCGGCCAATCTGCGGGTCGTAGGGGTCATACACACGCCCGACCGCAGCTTCTGCGGCCTCTTGCTGCTGCCGGGTCAGCACCTCGCTGACGTATTCCAGCGCCGTAGGGGCGAGGATATCCGTAGGCGCGACATCGCCCACGCGCAACGGCGGTGTCGCGCGCAACGGCCCGGTCTGGGTCAGCAGCACCCAGACCAGGCCCCACCAAAGTCCAAGCCAAAGCCCTTGCCGCGCCAACGTGCGCCAAGGGGCGTGGGTCGAAGCCAAGAGGATCATCGGGCTCGCGAGCGTTTAGCCGTTTTGCAAGAGGCGTCGCACCACTTGGCTGGCCTCACTCCCAGACGCGCGGCCTTGCAAACGCGGCATTAGCACGCGCATCACCTTGCCCATGTCCTTGGGCGACTGCGCGCCGACCTCTTCGATCACTTGGCGGGCCAGCGCCTCCAGCGCTTCAGGGCTCATGGGCTGGGGCAAGAAGGCTTCCAAAATCGCGATGGCTTCTTCGGCCTCCTGCGCCCGGTCTGCCCGGCCTGCTTGGCGGGCCGCGTCGAGGGTCTCGCGGCGCATCTTGATCTGCTTGCGCAACACCGCGATCACCTCGTCCTCTTTGAGGGGACGGCCGCGCTCGACCTCCGCGTGCTTGATCTCCGCGAGCGCGGTTCGCAACGTCTCTTTGCGGCGCAGATCCCGCGCGCGCAAAGCTTCCTTCAGAGCTTGTTGCAGGCGTTCCTTCGTATTCATCCCTTCTCACTCCTTCCGGTTAGGCTACGTTCCTTGGCCCTTCGCCGGTTTCCTTAATTATAGCCGCGATGGCAAGGGAGCACGCAAAATATCGGGCGGACGGCGGTGTCCAGTCCCTACGGCCTCGGGTTTTGAGCTTGGGGCTGCAGCGCCTTGGCAGCATATAGCGGTGGCACCTCGCGCAGCTTCGGCTGGGTGGGTGCCGAATTTACGTGTGCTTTATATCAAACCCGTCCGCGCCTCGCAATGCTCCGACCAATTTCGGGTACAATGGTCGCGGCTTCAAGGACGGCAGCCGTGGCGTGGTAAGGTGGTAAGTATGAGCAAACGTTGGGTTGGCGCGCTGGTGGGCATCAGCGTGCTGGCGATTTGGGTTTTGTTGCGTCCGGCCCACGCGGCCCTCACCCCTCAAGATCGGGCTCAAGCCACGTTGGCGCGGCTCTCGGCCACGGAGAAAGTCGGCCAGCTGTTCTTGGTTACCTTCCCCGGGCCTCGCGCCGAAGGGCCGATTCTCGACTTGATCCGCGAGCGCCGCGTCGGGGGCGTGATGCTCTTGCGCGAAATGGACAACTTCGTCGATGGCCCCGACGCGGTCGAGCATGTGCGGGCTTTGACCCGCGCGTTGCAATTCGCGGCCCAACCCGAGCCCGGCGCGCGCGTGCAAGATCCCGTGCAAGGCTCGGTGACGCCGACGTTCATCCCCCTCTTCATCGGCATGCAGCAAGAAGGCGACGGCCCGCCGGGGGACGCGCTGCTCACCGGCCTTTCGCCTTTGCCAAGCCCCATGGCTCTGGGCGCGACGTGGGACCCCGATTTGGCGCGGCGGACGGGCGAGCTTCTGGCCCGCGAGGTCGACCAGCTCGGGGTAAACCTGCTCTTTGGCCCGCCCCTGGAGGTGCTGGAAACGGCCGCGTTAGGTTCGCCAGGGGATTTGGCCGCGCGGGCTTTTGGTTCGCATCCGTATTGGGTTTCGCGCTTGAGTCGGGCCTACATCGAAGGCGTGCATCAGGGCGGCGCGGGTCGGGTGCGCTTCGTCGGTCGCTTCTTCCCCGGGTATGGGGGAACGCAGCGCCCTTTGCGAGAAGACATCCCCACGGTGCGTAAGCCGCTGGACGCGCTGCAAGAAAGCACGTTCCGGCCTTTTCTCGACGCGGCCGCCGCCGAAGATCCCGCGCGGGTGGACGCGTTTTTGGTCGGGCATATCCGCTACCAGGCCCTGCAAGGCAACATCCGGCCGACAACCCCACCCATCACCCTCGATGCCAAGGCCCTGCAACAAGTGCTGCAATTGCCCGCGCTCACCCCATGGTTGGACCAACAAGGCGTGTTGATCAGCGACGACCTCGGCAGCCCCGCGCTGCGTCGCTACGGCGAAACGCGGGACGAAACGTACGATCCGGCCCGCCTGGCCTTAGAAGCTTTCCTCGCGGGCAACCACATTCTCTTTCTTGGCCCGGGGTTCGTGGATGACACCCACGCGCAGGATTATTTCACCACCGTTCAGCATGTGCTGGACTTGTTCGTTCAGAAATACCATGCGGACCCGGTGTTCGCGGAACGGGTGGACGACGCGGTGTTACGCATCTTGACGTTGAAGTACCGAATGTACGAGGACTTCACCCCGGCCGCGGTCGATCGGCCTTATGCCCAACCTTTCCAGCCCGAGCCCGAGCCCGAGCTCGCGTTTCGTGTCGCGCAACAGGCTGCCACGCTACTCGACCCCGATTTGGCCTCGTTAGCGGACGTGCTCCCCAGCCCACCCAAAACGCGGGATCGCCTGGTCTTTATCGTGGACACGTACGACGTGCAGCAGTGCAGCACTTGCCCGCCCAAGCCGGTCTTGGATCCCCTGGCCTTGCAAGAAGCTGTGCTGCGCTTATATGGCCCCCAAGGTCAGGGGATTGTGCTCGCGCAGCATGTGCAAACGTTCACAGCCAAGCAGCTTGCGGCCTGGCTTCAGGCCCCCGGAGCCGAGGCCAACCAGGCCTTGGACGACGCGTTGCATCAGAGCCAATGGCTCGTGTTGCTGTTGCTTCAAATCCAACCCGACCGCGAAGAGAGCCAAGCCATTTTGCGCTTGCTAGATGAGTTCCCGGACCTGCTGCATGGGAAGAAGGTGGTCGTGTTCGCGTTGCAAGCCCCTTATGGTTTGACCGCGACCCACCTGGCGAACGTGACGGCTTACTATGGCCTATATAGCAAAAGCCAGCCCTTTGTGGAAATTGCCGCGCGGCTGCTCTTTCAGGAAATTCTGCCCCCTGGGGCTTCGCCGGTTTCGGTGCCCGAGATCGGCTACGACATCTTCCAGGTCACGCAGCCGGATCCCAACCAAGAGATCGAGCTCATGTGGGAACAGACCGGATCGACCCAGACCAAACCTCTCGAAGGGCCGCCGTGGCGTCTGCCCGTGAACCAGGTGATTACTGTGCGGACGGGCTTGATCCTCGACTACAACGGACATCCTGTACCCGATGGCATTCCCGCGCAGTTTTTGCTAACCGGTCCGAACGGAGCGCCCCTTATCCAGCGGGTCGAGGTGCATACCCGAGATGGGATCGCCCAGGCCTCGCTCATTTTGCTCACCCCGGGATTGCTCGAGCTCACCGCGCGCGTGGGCGAAGCCCAATCCCAAACCTTGCGATTCGAGGTTATCGCGGAGCCCTCGCCCACGCCCATGCCCTCTCCCACGCCTCACCCCACCGCGACGCCTTCCCCCACGGTGACCCCGGCCCCGCGACCCGAGCCGTCCCGGCCCGCGCGCTTGGGCCCCCGCCTGGGGATGTTGCTTTTGGCCGTGATAAGCCTCGGCGGGCTCACGGAAATCAGCATCCGAGCCATGCGCGGGCAGGGCTGGTCAGACCTCTGGCGTATGCGGTTGCGCCTGGCCGCGTGGGCTGGCGGTTTGTGGGGATATAGCTTGGGATTGGCCCTGGCGCGCCCGGCCCCGCGGCCTTTCTTGCCCTGGGTGGGCTTGTTGCTGGGCTGGCTGATGGGCATCACCGCGGCGTATCTTGTGCACAAGCGCACGGCCACGCAAGAGCGTTGAGCGCCACCGGGTTTGGCCACCTTGGTGTGCGGCGCGATAACGGGTCAGGTGGCTTCCGTCGAGGAAGCCGCAGCCTCACGTTGGGCCGTGCACTCCGGGCAAGGGCAGATCTCGCGTAGGTAGTCCCAGTTATAGATGCCGTGCGCGTGGCCATCCCCCCAGATCAAATTGAGCGCATAATTGCCGACCTGGGCAATGCCGTCCAACCGAAAAGCTACGTCGAGCAAAATTTTCGGTCGTTTTTCCTCCCGGTCCTTGGTACACGCCGCGCAGGGGCAAAGCTCGCGCAAATACCGAAAAGGATATTCGCTATGGTGGCCGTCTTCCCAATCAATGACCAGCTGCTTGTTGGGGTAGTCGACCCGCACCTTGAGGGGATGATGCTTCATCATGGCTTGGCGCCTCCGGGGTGGGATCTGCTCTAATCATACCAAACGGATGTGCGAGGGTTCGCGTTGGGGTTGGCTAGAGCGTGGTACAATGCGCGGCGGACTTTCCCTGAGGAGGCGGGCATGGCGTTGCATTTTGGTGTCGTGCTGCCTAGCTATGGCCCGCAGGCCGAGCGCTTGGCTTTGGTGGATACGGCGCAGGCTGCGGAAGACTTGGGTTTTGACGCGGTATGGCTCACGGACCACGTGGCATTGCCCAAGGAAGACGCGGCGCGGTTTGGCCGGATCTTCGAGGCCATTACCACGCTGGCTTATTTGGCCGGCCTCACGCGCAAAATCGGCTTGGGGATTTCGGCCCTGGTCTTGCCCCAACGGAATCCGGTTATCGTGGCCAAACAAATGGCCACCGCCGATCGGCTCTCGGGCGGTCGCACGCGTTTGGCCGTCGGCATTGGCTGGTCCGAAGGCGAGTATCGCAATTTGGGCCAAAACTTTCGGGACCGGGCCAAACGTATGGACGAGGCGATTCAGGTTTTGCGCACTCTATGGCGCGGACCCAAGGTCGTGTCGTTTGAGGGGCAGTACTACCGTATTGTGCGCGCGGTCATGGACCCCGGGCCCTTGCAACCTGGCGGGCCCCCGTTGTGGGTCGCGGGCAACAGCCGCGCGGCCTTGCGCCGAGCCGCGCTTTTGGCCGACGGTTGGCATCCGAACGCGCGCGGCCCCGAGGTGTTGCGCACGATGTTGCGCGAGGCCCGTCCCTGGCTCGGAACGCGGCCCTTTGACGTGGTTCTGCGCATCCGTTTGGCGTGGGACGCGAAGGA
>JAADEP010000071.1 GCA_013153335.1 Chloroflexota bacterium | reverse complement strand
TCGGCAACGAAATCTATGGTAAACTCCATGGCGGGGCCTCCTGTGAGGAATGGAATGAGGGCTATCCTACCACAGGTTGGCCCCCTTTTTTTATCTCTCACTTCTACAACATTTGCCTGCACCCCCATCCCCATGCTTGCGCGCGCGGGTGGGCGCGTGATAGAATGGAGGCCGCTTCTGCTCGGGACAATGCTATATCCCTTGCCCGCGGCCGAGGTGCCCGACGCCCCGGATGGCAGGGCTGAAAGGCGAAGCCGGTGAGAGTCCGGCGCTGTCCCGCAACGGTAACCCGCCCTGAGCGGTCGAAGGCCACCCGTGTGTGGCCCCGCTCTGAGACGGGAAGCCCGGTCGCCCGCCTCGGTCGGTTTCCACGCCCTCGCGGAAGGGCAGTGGGAACGCGCCAGCGCCGCCTGCGCGCGGCTTTTGGCCTCGTTCGCGTCCCCCTGCCTCGCGGGCAGGGGTTTTTTCGCGCCGGGCAGAGGCCAATTCTTCCGGGAGGTTGTCTCATGGTCCGACCCAAGATGGTGCTCCTGGTTGCGGTGCTGGCTCTGGGCATCTTCGCCGCCGCGTGTGGTTCGCGCACTGCGACGTCTACCCTCACGACGCTCGAGCGCCCGAACCCGACCGCGACCGAAGCGCCCACTGAAGCACCCACCGAAGCAACGCAAGCGCCCACAGCGCCGCCTACCGAAGCGCCCACCGAGATGCCCACCGAGGCCGCCACGGAAGCCGCGGAGCCCGCGGTCGATATGGTGGACGATTTGGGCAACCGCATTATCTTGCCCTCTTATCCGCAGCGGATCGTGAGCCTCGCGCCGTCCATTACCGAAAGCCTGTTCGCCATCGGCGCGGGCGACCGCATCGTGGGCCGGGATACCCACTCGGATTACCCACCCGAGGTTCAAGATATCCCGGATATCGGCAGTTTGTGGCAGAACCTGCCGCTCGAAGCGATTTTGGCCCTGGAACCCGATCTTGTCATCGCGGCCGAGATCATCTCGCCCGAACAGGTCAAGCAAATGCAAGACGCAGGCTTGACGGTCTTTTGGCTCAAAAACCCGACGGATTTCGAAGGGCTATACCGCAACTTGCGTGTCTTGGCGCAGCTAACGGGTCAAGAGGCCCAGGCGGAAGAGCTCATCCAACACTTGCAGACCCGCGTCGCCGCGGTGGAAGAGGCGGTGGCGGAAATCCCTGACGAAGCGCGACCGGTCGTCTTTTACGAACTCAGCGCAGAAGACCCGGCTGCACCTTGGACCGCCGGCCCAGGCACGTTCATCGACTACACCATCACGAAGGCCGGCGGCAAAAACGCGGGGGCGGTCTTGCAAGATCCCTGGGCGCAGATGAGCTTGGAGACGTTGTTGGACATCAACCCCGACATTATCCTGCTCGGCGATGCGCCCTATGGGGTCACGCCCGAGGCCGTGGCCCAGCGTCCTGGCTGGGACGCGCTCAAAGCGGTCCAGGAAGGCCGGGTATATCCCTTCAACCCCAAGCTGTTGAGTGTGCCGGGGCCACGACTCATTGACGGCTTAGAGACTCTGGCTGTGCTGCTCCACCCGGATCTGTTCTGCGCGGCCGAGCTCGTGCAACCGGATCCCCAAGCTGTTGAGCTCGTGTGCCCCGTACCGTAAATTCGTCTAGCTGCTAGCCGGGCCGGAGGATATCGCTCCTCCGGCCCGGTTAATTTATGCCTGGACAAGCTCAAGGGTCATGTCTCGACGTTGGTTTTTCCCCCTGGGTTTGAACGTGGCGCTGTTGGCCGCGGCGCTCATCTGGAGTCTGGTCTGGGGCCCGGTCTCCATCCCGCCGCGGGATTTGGGCGCGATATTGCTGTCGCCCTGGCGGCCCGAGCTCGCCGCCTCCTTGCCGAAGCATTACACCACTATTGTTTGGGACGTGCGCTTGCCCCGCGCGGTGCTTATGGCCCTGGTTGGTATGGCATTGGGCGGAAGTGGCGCGGCCTTTCAAGGCCTGTTTCGCAACCCCTTGGCCGACCCCTACCTTTTGGGCGTCGCATCGGGCGCGGGCTTGGGCGCAGTCCTCGCGTTCAGCCTCGCCTGGCCGAGAGAACTCGCGGGTATGTATCGAGTACCGGCCTTCGCGTTTGGCACGGCTTTGCTCACCGTGGCCTTGGTCCACTTGTTGGCCCGCGGGGCTGCAGGCTCGGTGAGCAGCTCGAGCCTGCTTTTGGCCGGGATCGCGGTCTCCGCGACCGCAAGCGCGCTCATGTCGTATCTCATGTTGCGCTCTGAGGGCGAATTGCGCCGTGCGTTGGTTTATTTGCTCGGCGGCGCGCCCATGCTCGGCTGGGATCCCATCCTCGCGATGAGCCCGTACCTCGCCTTGGGGCTCGCGGGCTTGGTAGCCTCGGGGCACATCCTTAATGTGCTGCAATTTGGCGAGGAACAGGCTCACTACCTTGGCCTTGCGGTGAATCGAGCCCGGATGTTCATCATCGCGGCGGCGAGCTTGAGCACCGCGGCCGCGGTGGCCTTTGGCGGCATCATAGGCTTTATCGGCCTCATGGTGCCCCACGCGGTACGGCTCTTATGGGGCGCAGATTACCGCCGCGTTTTGCCGCTTTCGATATTGTTGGGTGGGACGACCCTGGTCCTTTTTGACTGGCTCGCGCGCATGTTGTTACGTCCTCGAGTATTACCCGTAGGTGTGGTCACTTCCTTGGTCGGCGGGCCTTTCTTCCTTTGGATTTTACGCCGCCATCGGCCTGGGGTACAATAAACTACAAACGATGCTCGCGAAGCGGACGTCTGGAGCAGAACATGAGTTTGGTGGTGCGCCGATTCGTCGTAGGGCCCTTGGACACCAACGCGTACCTCGTGGCCGACCCTGTGACCCGGCATGCGGTCGTGATCGACCCAGGGGCTGAAGGCGCGTTCCTGGCTCGTCGCGCGGCCGACGAGGGTTGGCACATCCGGCATATTTGGATCACCCATGCCCATTTTGATCACATCGGTGGCGCGGGCGAGCTCGCTGAGGCCTTGCCCACCTGGCCCCTGGTGGCCATGCATCCGGATGACATCTGGCTTTGGCGCTTGGAAGGCGGCGCGCCCCTCTTTGGCTTTCATATTGACCCCGGGCCCGAGCCCTCCGTATACCTTCAACACGGCCAGCGCTTGCGCCTTGGCCAGACCGTATTCGAAGTGCGACATGCCCCGGGCCATTCCCCTGGGCATGTTATGTTTTATGTGCCGGACGAGCACTTGTTGTTTGCGGGCGACGTCATCTTTTACGAAGGCATTGGCCGCACCGACATTCCCGGGGGTGACCCCGAGGCCCTGCAAAAAAGCATTGCGACGCAAGTTCTAAGCCTGCCCGATTCTGTGCGCATCCTCCCTGGTCATGGGCCTGAGACAACCGTAGGCCATGAGCGGCGCTACAATCCGTTTTTGACGTTTCGACCATAAGGGAGGCGTAAGATGAAAAAGTGGATTTTGTTATTCGGGATAAGCGTTTTGGTTGTGGTGTTCTTCGTTATTGTGCTTGTGCTTATTGGCGCGAGCGTGTGGGCCGGGGTCGCGGTGCTGCTAGGCCTGCTTTTCGGATGGGGGCTGTGGAGCTGGATTCGCGGTCGAACCCGATGGGCCCCCTGGCTCACCTTGGTCTCGGGCGCGGCCATCAGCGCGATCTTGGTATGGGGATCCTTCGCGCGCTATGGGCTGTTGGTGAAGGTCCCGCAACCCGCGCCGGTCAGGCCTCATACGCTGGCCCAGCCGATCGCGTTCTACGTCGCGAACATCACCATCGAAGACCCGAGCGCTGGGACCGGCCGCGTCGAGCATTTGGGTTATACCTCTCCCGAGGGCCAAGGCACCGCGCGGGTTCTGGGCACCGAGACCTTTCAGGCGCGGGCGCGCGGTTGGTGGGTGCGCGAAGTCGTGCTTTCGACCCCGTCCCTGCCCACCGGGTGTGTTCCGGGCCGGGTGACGGTGCAAGGCTTGCCTCGGGGCGCCTTTTGGGCGGCCCTGGGCGCAGAAGACATTCAACGGCAGCCTTATCTCGAGGAAGAAGTCGTGACGTGGCGCATCGCGTGTGCCCAGGCTGGCATTACGTTCGCGTACTTGCGACCACCGTGGCACCATTTCCGCGCGGTGCTCGCGCCCTTTATCTCCTTCGCGGCCTTTCGGGAACGCTTACTGACCTTCCTGGCGTGGCTGATTTCCGCGGTGCTTGCGCCGGTTTTGGCCGAAATGTTGCAAGCGTGGTTGAAAGCGCGCCTGGAGCCCACCCTGGCCGCCGTTTCGCACGAGTGAGGTATGCGCCTTTCTCAGCTCTATCGCGCCCTTACGGGCCAGCCCTGGCCCAGTTTCTACGACCTCCCGTTGGGCCACGCTCGGCTTGACTCACGTCAGGTCCAACCCGGGGACGTCTTTTTCGCTATGCCGGGCCAACATCATGACGGGCACACCTTCGTGGCCGATGCCCTGGCTCGCGGCGCCTATCTCGCTTTGATCCATCACGAAGTCCCGGGCTGCCGCACCTTGGACCTACGCACCCCGCCTTCGGCTTCTGACGTGGCCGCGTGGCACGCACCCGGCTGCTTTCGGGTGGATCGCACCTTGCACGCGCTGCACCGTTGGGCCCGAGCCTGGCGGGAACAACACCCTCGCCTACGGGTAATTGGCGTGACCGGGAGCGTAGGCAAAACTTCAACCAAGGACTTGCTCGCGCACACGTTAGCCACGCGCTTTTTCACGCTCAAGAGTCCGGGTAACTATAACAGCGAGCTCGGTTTGCCTTTAAGCCTGCTGGGATTGCGTGGGTATCACGAACGAGCGGTTTTGGAGATGGGGTTCTACGTGCCTGGCGACATCCGCTTGTTGAGCGATCTGGCTCGCCCTGCCGTTGGGGTTGTCACCAACGTGAGTTTGGTGCATTCGGAGCGCGCGGGCGATCAGGCCGCCATCGCCCGAGGCAAAGCAGAGCTGGTTCAAGCCCTGCCCGCGGGCGGGCTCGCGGTTCTCAACGTCGACGACCCCTGGGTGCGCGCGATGGCGGAGCTCACGCGCGCGGAGGTCGTGTTCTACGGCTTGCGCCCCGAGGCGCATGTGCGCGCGTTGCAAGTGCAGTCGCTCGGGTTGGATGGCTTGCGCTTCTTCGTCCGAGGACTGGGGCATGAGGGTTGGGTGCAGCTACCCTGGCCTGGGCGGCACTGGGTATATGCCGCGTTGGCCGCGCT
>JAADEP010000014.1 GCA_013153335.1 Chloroflexota bacterium | reverse complement strand
CAGCTCGCGGCCCAAAGCTCCTTGGGCCGGGCCCATGGCGGGGTTGCGGCTCGGTCCGGGTGTGGCCCTCGGACGTTTCGCTCGCGTTTTGACAAGGCCGAATTCTTTTCGTAAAATAATCCCGGCCCGTTTGGCGCGAATTCTTGCCAGGGGCTTCCCTGGTTCCAGCCATCCGCACACCCCAAGGGGACGCGTGGCCAAACGTCCTCGGGTTTGAATCTTTTCTCAGGAGCGTTGCCATGAAAGAATACCCGACGCAAGCCATCCGCAATGTCGCTTTGGTCTCCCACAGCGGCGCCGGGAAGACCATCCTGGCAGAAGGCTTGCTCCATTACCTGGGCGTAACCACCCGCATGGGCAGCATTCAAGAAGGCAACACGGTCTCCGACTTCGAGGAAGAAGAAATCCGTCGCGGCCTCTCGCTTTCGACCGCCGTTATCCCTCTGGAATACCAAGGGCTCAAGATCAACCTGCTTGACACGCCCGGCTATACGGATTTTGTGGGCGAGGTTATCTCCGCGTTGTGGGTGTCGGAAGCCGCGCTGGTGGTAGTGGACGCGGTCTCTGGCCCCGCGGTGGGCACCGAGGTCGCGTGGAATTACGCGGCCAAGTTCCAGGTGCCGCGCATGGTGCTGATCAACAAGATGGACCGGGATACGGCCAATTTTGAGAAAACCTTGCAGGCCCTGCGCGACACGTTCGAGGCCGAGTTTATCCCGGTGCAGCTGCCCATGGGCGTGGGGGAGAACTTCCAAGGCGTGATCGACCTCATCCACCAGAAGGCCTTTGTAGGGCCTGAAAACCAAGAGCAGCCCATCCCCGAGGAATGGGCGGATGAGGCCGAGGAAGCGCGCGCGAATTTGCTCGAGACCGCGGCTATGGGCAGTGAGGAGCTCATGGAAAAGTATTTCGAAGCCGAGGACCTCACGCCCGAGGAGATTTTGCAAGGCCTCAAGGCTCTCATGACGTCGGGCGATTACGTCCCGGTGTTTGTGGCCGCGGGCGAGCGCCTCATCGGCTTGGAGCCCCTGTTGCGCGCGTTTGCTGCGTTGGTGCCTGCGCCTAATGAGCGGCCTCCCATCGAGGCCGAAGGGCCCAACGGACCTGAGACGCTCACGGTGAGCGACGACGGCCCTCTGGCCGCGTATGTATGGAAGACGACCGCGGATCCCTTCGTGGGTAAGATCACGTATCTCAAGGTCGTGTCGGGCGTGCTGCGGGTCGATACCCGGGTGTGGAACGCGCAGAAGGAGGCCGAAGAGCGCATCGGCAATCTGTACGTGATGCGGGGGAAGGAGCAGATCCCCATCAAGGCGCTGCACGCTGGCGATATTGGCACGGTGCCCAAGCTCAGCGTGACCGGCACGGGCGATACGTTGACCGATAAGAGCCATCCCATCAAACTGCCGGTGCCCGAGTACCCCACCGCGTTGTATCGGGTTGCGGTCGTGCCCCAGTCTCAGTCTGACTCTACCAAGCTGGGCCCGACCCTCACTCGCCTGTGCGAAGAGGACATGACCCTTTCGTGGTACCAGGATCCATCCACCAATCAAACCATTCTGCAAGGGATGGGCGACCAGCACATCGATGTGGCCATCCGCAAGGCCAAGAGCAAGTTCCAGCTCAATTTGAGCACTGAGCCGCCGAAGGTGCCTTACCGCGAGACCATCACCAAGACCGGCCACGGCAAATATCGGCACAAGAAGCAGACCGGCGGCGCGGGCCAGTTCGCGGAAGTGCACATGCGCGTGGAACCCAATCCCGAAGAGAACTATTCGTTCACGTGGGAAGTTTTCGGCGGCGCGATTTCGTCCAGCTTCCAGCCCGCGATTGAGAAGGGCATCAAGAACGTGATGAAGGAAGGCATTCTCGCGGGCTATCCGGTGGTCAACGTCAAGGTCGCGGTGTATGACGGCAAAGAGCACCCGGTGGATTCGAAGCCCATTGCCTTTGAGATCGCGTCGCGCGAGGCCTTCAAGCTCGCGTTCCGTGACGCGGGCCCGGTGTTGCTTGAGCCCATCTATAATGTGCGCATTATCGTGCCCGAGGAGAACATGGGCGATGTGTTGGGCGACCTCAACACGCGGCGCGCGCGGGTGCAAGGCATGGACACGGAAAAGGGCCGTTCTATCATCCGGGCCCAGGTGCCTCTGGCGGAGATGTTGCGCTATGTGACGGACTTGCGCTCGCTCACCGGAGGCCGCGGGGTGTTTGAGATGGAGTTCTCGCATTACGAACAGGTGCCTTCACATATCCAACAGCAGATCATCGAAGAGCGCCAACGCGAGCGAGAACAGCAGAAGAAGTAGCCCTTCCGCCTTGAAAACGACGAAAGGCCGCCGGGCGAGGTCCGCCCGGCGGCTGTGCTTTTAAAGCCACCCGCCCCGTCCGCACGGGACGGGGCGGGAAGGTTGGCTGCTTCGAGGGGCTATTCGATGATGCCCAGCTCGCGGAGCTTTTCTTCGGGCACCACGCCGTTGACCCAGCCGCGCTCCGCGTAGTACTCTTCCAGCATCTTGTCCAGCTCGCTCACGTGGCCCTTGGACGGCCCGTGCTTGGAGGGCTCTTCCAAGAAGCGCTTGGGCAGATAGTCAGAGCCCTCGCGGAAACCGACCAGGTTGTTGAAGTAGCGCTCGAGGTTGTAGATGCGCTCGCCAGCCTTGAGCATCTCGTCCACGGTATAGTCGAGGCCGGTCATGCCGTTCCACAGCTCGGTGTAGTCTTCCATGTCCATGGCGAACGCGGAGAACTTGCACAGGTCGAGGGAGTCGGAGACCGCGTGCACGTCCTGGAAGATCTTGACCAGCTTGCCCTTGCCCTTCCACTCCAGCGGGTCGGACTTGGTGGCCTCGCGGATGTGGATGGGCATGATGTTGAGCTCGGACGCGGGGGTGTAGGCCCGCAGGTGGCACGCGCCACGGTTGGAGGTCGCGTACGCGATGCCCATGCCCTTGAGGCCGCGCGGGTCATACGCGGGGATGGCCTGGCCCTTGACGGTCATCGCGATCTCGGGCGCGCCGAACGCCTTGGCCGCGCGCTCGGTGCCTTCAGCCAGGATGTCGCCCACGCCCTTGCGGAACGCGATCTTCTCCAGGGTCTCAACCTGGCCTGGACCATCGCCCCACGCCAGGCCCTCGCCTTCGGGCGCGAGACCGCGCTCGGTGGCCTCCATGTACATGGAGAGCACGTTGCCGGCCTCGATGGTGTCCATGCCCAGGTCGTTGCACATGTCGATGAGCTTGACCACGGTGTAGGTGTCGCCCTGCCCGCAGTTCGCGCCCAGGGCCCACATGGATTCGTACTCGGTGCTTTCCATTTCCAGGCCGGGCCAGGGGCTGTCTTCGGGCAGGCGCACCTTCTTCTTGCACGCGACCGGGCACGCGTGACAGGTGGGGTCGTCGATGAGGATGGTCTCGCGGATGTGCTCACCGCTCAGCTTCTCGGCCTCGGGGAATTGCGTCTCCTTGGAGTTCCAGGAGGGCAGGGCCGCGATGCGGTTGACGATGTTCATGAGTACGTTGGTGCCGAAGACCGAGAGGCCGCCCTTGCGCGGGGCCGTGATGTTGTTCTCGTCCATAATGCGCGCGAGGGAGCGCTTTTGCGCGGCCTTGAAGCGGTCGTGGTTCGCGGGCTTGGGGAAGCGCTTCTCGGCCTTGATGACGATGGCCTTGATCTTCTTCATGCCACCGACCATGCCGTGGCCGCCGCGGCCAAACGCGCGGTCGTGCTCGTTGATCCAGTTCGCGAAGCGCACCTTGTTTTCGCCCGCGGGGCCGATGGCCATCACGCTCAAGTCCTTCTCGCCGTAGAGGTCCTGGAAGTACTTGATGGTCTCATGGATACCCTTGCCCCACACGTCGGACGCGTCCTTGATCTCCACGACACCGTCGTGGACGTAGAGGTACACGGGCTTTTCGGCCGCGCCTTTGATGACAATGCCGTCAAAGCCGGCCCAGCGCAGCCGCGCGCCCGACCAGCCGCCTTGATGGCTGTCGATCACGGTGCCCGTGAGGGGCGAGCGGGTAATAATGGCGATGCGGCCGCTCATGTTGGCCGCGGTGCCCGTCAGGGGGCCGTTCATGAAGATGAGCAGGTTTTCAGGGGATTCGGGGTCAATATCCGCACCGTTTTCCAGGATGTAGCGCACACCCAAACCACGCGCGCCCAGGTACTTCTTGGCCCACTCTTCGGGGATGGGCTTGTATTCGACCGTGCCCTTGCTCAGGTCCACATGGGCCACTCGGTTGGCAAATCCGCCAAGCATACGAACCTCCTTCTTGTGCCAAATTTTGCCAACAAGGCCCAGGGGGGCTTCGGCCCTGGGCCTTGCGCTGGCCGAGCTAACGTCCAGGCGGGAAGATGTCGATCTGGTCGCCCTTGCGCACGGGGGTTGCCATTCCACGCAGGTATTGGATCTCACGCCCGTTGAGCAATACGCGCCAACCACTCTTGAGCCGATACACAGGCACGACTTCCATCCAGAGCGAATCGGGCTTCTCGTGGCCTTCCCAAACCACGTCCAGCGCTTCGCGGCGGGCGACCGGATAATAGTTGAAGAACTTGCGCAGCACCTCTTCCACCGTGGCCCGAGGGCGCACGGCCACGTGGGCCTCACTCAGGCCGTCCATCTTCAGGCGCAACAGGCCGTAGATGCCGACCGGCACCCGAAAAGTTCCATCGTCGAACTCGCGGGCCACGCTGTAGCCGAGCTCCATTTGGTTCATCTGCACGCTCAGGTACTTGTTCCAGCCGGCCATCGCGCGCGCGATTTTCTCGCCCTCCAGGCCGGCCTCACGCATATAGTCGGCGAACATGGCCAGCACCAGGCCGATGGAGATGCGCACATAGGCATGGGGCACGTGGATGCGCCGCGGGCCGTGCCCCGCGTGGATCTGCCCCGCGCGGAACAAATAGTCCGCGAATTCGTCGCTGGTATCCATGCCCAGGGTGCGCGCGAGCCAAATGGTGAAGAAGCGCCGCCGTTCTTCGAGGTGCGCTTCATCCACGTGCTCCTCCCAGCCCAGGATGGCCGCGGTCTCGGGCACAGTGCTGAGATAATCGTACACATTCGCGACCAACTCCGTCCCGCGGCGGAAGAGCACTTCCACCGTTTCGGCCATCGCGTCCTTATCGGCCTGGCCGAACGCGGCGAAACGCAACATGCGCTGCCATTCGTCCCGCGGGTCGGGGGCGAGGTCGTGAAG
>JAADEP010000025.1 GCA_013153335.1 Chloroflexota bacterium | reverse complement strand
TCTTCTTCGGTGAAATCAAAGGTCGCGCGAGGGAGAAACTTGTCATTCCACGCGGTGCGCCGTTTCTCACGTTGCAGCCATTCGCGCAGCCACTGTTCGTGTTGGGGCGATAACCCCTGGGCTTCTTCGCGAACGACCAAATCCGCCGACTCTCCGTCTTCTTTCGGCGTTTCGGATCGCTGGAGATACCATTTGGTCAAGAGGGCCCCGATGACCAACCCCGCCAAAAGCCATGCAAAAGCGGTCATGTCCTTTCTCCCTGCACGTCGGCCCGTTTCCTTACCTGTCTAGTATACCATGCTTCCGCGTCGGATCGCGACGGCGAATATATTATCGCTGCTCTTCATCGGGCGATTCCGATTCGGGCGGACGGGGATAAATGTCCAATTGTTTTAAGACGCGTGGCGCACGCAAACGTTTCTCCAAAATGCTTTGTTCGTAGCCTTGTAGTATGGTGCCCAATCGCCGTCGCAGCGCGGGCTCTGGAACCGGGCGCCACATGGCTTCGGGACCGCTGCGTTGGAGGTGCCGCAAGTACTTCAGGGTGCGCACATCCACCGCCAACAGGTGCTCCGGCTCTTGGGCCGCACATTGAGGACAAACAACCCCGCCTTCCTCAAAGGAAAAGTATTGGTTCACTGGTTGCACGCGCGCGCCGCAGCGGATGCAGCGCTGCAATTCAGGCCGAAAGCCGACGCGGCCCAGAAGGTGCAGCTCGTAATAGCGCACCGGCCAATCCGGTTGGGGATGGCGGGCCACCGCGTCTAAGGTGCGCAGCAGCAGGTCATAGAGCCCGGGATAGTGTTCGCCTTCCCACACGAACCGGTCGGTCAGCTCCGCGACGAGCGATGCCCAGGCGTACCGGTTGACGTCTTCTCGGAAGGCCAACCACGCAGTCAGGGTTTCGGCTTCGACCAGTACGGGATGCTCCCGACCGTACGCCAGCAAGACCGCGACCCGGTGCAGGGGTTGCAGATGGGGTCCACGCCGCGAGCGAGGATGGCGGGCCCCCGGCGCGCGTACAATTTGTTTGCCTTGCTGCGTATAGAGCACCAACAGCAGGTCTTTCTCGCCCCAGTCTCGGCGGCGCAAAACAACCCCCTCCGTGCGCCAACGCCGCGGTTTTCGGCTCATGCCTCCTCCCTCGCCGCGGCGTCCGAAACCGTAGGACCGGGCTCGGGTATGCCAGGCCTGGGCTCCGCAGAGGGTGGGACGGCGTCTGCGGTCAGATCCGGCCCCAGGCGCACGCGGAAGCCGAACCGACCGATGTAAACAATGTCGTCCTCTTCGAGCGCGACGCCCTGGGTTGTGATAGGCGTGTAATTGACCCATGTGCCCGCGACCGATTGCAAATCGGCCAAGAAGACCCGGCCTTGGGCATCGCGCCAGAGACGCGCGTGCCGCGGGCTCACCGAAGGGTCGTTCAACACGACGTTGGCGATGGCGGGATCCGCGCCCAAGATGAGCTCAGCCGAGCGAAGTTCGATGCGGGGCCCGACGGGCCATCCGGGCTGCAGCGGTGGCAATGGCTCGAGCACGGCCCAAACGCGGGTTTCGGAACCGGTTGGGGCTTTCTTGGCCCAAGGCAGGCGCAGTTCTTGAAGCCAGGCTTTGGGCCAGGTGGGCCGATAGCGCCATAAGCCCCAGCCCAGCGCGGCGAGCAATACGAGTCCAGCTGCCCCGACCGCGATCACCACGGACGAAGGCCAGCCTTGAGCGCTGGGCGGAGCGGTGGCCGCCACGGGCGTGGCCGTCGCTTCGGAGGGGATGGCTTCGGGCGTGGGACGCCCGGGCCGCGCGACCGGTGTGGGACCGACCAACCGGATTTGCACTTCCGTTGGGGGCGTCCGGCCAACCAGACCGAGCGCGTCCTCGACCTCCACCTGCAGCTCGTGGGTGCCATCTTGGGTATAATCGCGTAGGTCCCACAAGAAGCGCTCGAAGGGCGGCTGGGTCTGGGTTTGGACGGGCTTGCCATCCACAAACAAGGTGCTTTTCACCACATCACGCGGGGTTTCGTCCGGGAAGGAAACCGAGATGGTGAGCCGCACCTCGGTCGGGCGCCACTCGCTTCGCGGGGTTTCGGGGTCGGGCGCGGTGCGCACCACCTCTTGCGGGACGTGTTCCCAACGCACCTCGGGCGGTTGCAGGGTCACCTCGTATTGCCCTTCGGTGGTGAGCAGGCCGTACGGGGTGCGCGCCGCGATGCGCACGTTGACCGGCCCGGGCTCTTTGCGGCTGGTCGCGTATATCAGCCGATATACTTGCTCTCGATTCGTGAAGAATTCATGCAGGTCGGGCAGCACTTCCTGGCCACTGAAGAGCTCAAAATAGCCGCCTGTAGCCTGGACGAACTGTTGCAAGGCCTCGGTTTGGGGCATCTCCATCCAATCCCGATGACCCACCATCCATACCGAAACCCGTACGCCGGCTTCGCGCGCGCGTTGTGCGAGCTCGGGCAGAAGCTGAACCTGTTCAGGGAGCGGCGGCGCGGTGATGAAGAGGACTTCGCGCGCGAGGTGCCCGCGCGGGGAAGGTTCGGTCGCCAGCCGAAGCGCGCGTTCGAGCACTTCGATTTGGGGCTCGAGCTCTCGAAAGTGAGGTGCAGTTTGTTCGCGATAGGTCGTCAGGGCATCGAGGAGCACGCGCGGGTCATCGGTGTGGCGGACCTCGAGATCGGTGCTTGTGACCAGGCTTAAGTCATAATGCTGCGCGGGCGCGCGGCGTAGCCAGCTTTCCATTTGGTAATAGATGTAGTCAAAGCGGCTCACGCCTTGGTTGTCACGAACGGCGAAGGTGCGCGCGGGATTGAGCGCGATCACGATTTGCATGCCCGGTCGCACCACGCCGACTTGTTCGACCGGGTAAGTCTGGTCTTCTTCCCATACTGTGAAATCGTCAGCGGTCAGGCCCGCGATGAAATAGCCTTCGGGATTTTGCACCGCGACCCAAGCCTCGACCTCGGGGTATGCGGTCATGCGAAGTTGGCGTAAGGTCGCTTGCGGGCCCAAAGGCGGCGGCATTTCGACTTGGGGCGTGACCGCGGCCCATAGCCCGAAGGCCAGGCCCACGATCCACAGCAGCCGAATTCGCATACGCGCCTCATCCCAAATGGTGCAGACGCCGGGCGTAGAGAATGCGATCCGCTACATCAGGGCCCTTCATGGGGGCGGGGCCGAGGGGATCTTCAGGCAATGGCCGCTCATGAAGCACAGCCCACACCGCGCGGCCCGATGCCGCCACCGCGAGGGGATCGTAGCCGCCTTCGAGCGCGAACACGATACGACCGCGAGCCCAGGCATTGGCCCATTGCACCAGGCGCTGAGCCAGGGCCGCGAACCCCCGCGCGGAGAGCCCCAATTGGGTGAGCGGATCGCGCCAATGCGCGTCAAAGCCGGCCGAGACCAAAATGAGCGCGGGCTGCCAGCGTTCCATCCAGGGGCCGATAACCTGGTCAAAGACGCGCGCGTACCCTTCGTCATCGGTGCGCGCGGGCAGGGGCAGGTTGAGGATACGCCCGCGCGCGTGTTCGGCCTCGTCGAAGTCACCCGTTCCGGGGTAGATATCTTCCTGGTGGGTGGAAACGAACCCGACGCGTTCTTCATGCCAAAAGATGTTCTGCGTGCCGTTGCCGTGGTGCGCGTCAAAATCCACGATCGCGATGGGTGCTATTCCGCGAGCCAGAGCTTCGTGGGCGGCAATGGCGATGTTGTTGAACAGGCAAAAGCCCATGGCCTGGGTGCGCGTCGCGTGATGCCCGGGCGGCCGGATCCACGCGAACCCGCGTGCGGATTCGTTCTGGAGCACCGCGTCCAGCACCGCGAGCACGCCGCCGGCCGCCCGACGCGCGTCGTCAAACGAGGTCGGCGTGACATACGTGGGCGCGTAGTCAATAACCGCGGGTCCGTGGCGCACAATTTGCTGCAGGTAGGCTACATAGTTTGGGTGATGCGCGCGCGTAATCGTCTCGATGGGCGCGAGCGGAGCTTCAAGCCAGATCGTGCCGTCGTGCGCTTCGCGCAAGTCGGCCAAACCTCGCAGCCGGGCCGGGCTTTCAGGGTGGTCGCCGTAGCGGTGCTGCGGCGAAGGAACCCAGGTCGCGTAGACCGTCGGTGGCATCGTCTTTTCCTCTCCGCAACATACGTCCAGGGTATTTTAGCACAGCCCACCCTTGGGCGGTATTTCGCGCGGAAGCCGCTGGGTGCACGTGAATGTCGTAGAAAGGGTCAAGGGGCGAGGGGAAGGCGCAGGGGAGGGGGCTGTCGCCGTTGAGTGTCGCTACGAGCTGGAAGCCCGCGGCTAGCATAAGATTGCGTGTGAGCTGGCTGGCCCGACGCGGGCCGTGCGGTGGGAATTTCTAGCGGGCGGGTTTAGCCGCCCGCGGGTTAAGCGCGGATTCAGTCGCTCGCGGCTAGTATAAAATCGCGCGCGAATTATCCGGCCTAACGCGCGGGCGGGAACGCATGGCCGGCGACGAGGATAGCGGGCGGGTTCCGCCGCCTGCGGGTTAAGCGCGGGTTCCGTCGCCCGCGAATCCCCGCGGCCTGGGGCCATGGTCGCGCTCGCGCGCTGCCCCGCCGCGGGTTGGAGGCCCGCGACTAAGATAAAATTGCACACAAATTATTCGGCCCAACGCTCGGGAACGCATGGCAGACGGCGAGGATAGCGGGCGGGTTCAGCCGCCCGCGGGCCAAACGCGAGTTCAGCTCAACACGCGGGCGGGCAATCGGTGGATAGGATACCTCGCGCGCATCCCCCTAGCTATAAAAAAGCGAGTAAAATGAGCTCGCCATGCGAGCCCAAATGCCTTCGTGAACTCAGCTTTCCTGTCGGGGGCTACCCGTTTAAGGCGGCGGTCGAGATGTTTCAGGTCTCTCTTGCAGGCAGCGATGAGATGGACCCTTGCTATATTGGCCCCGATCTTAGCACCTGGTGGCCCTGGCCTTAGGGGGCGCGAACGTGACGTCGGGTTCCACACGACGCAAGCTCGGCATCGTTGCGGGACTGGCTCTGCTCTGGCTGCTGGGGCTGGCCCTGGTTCCGACGTATGGCGAAGCCTGGGACGACTACAGCATTTTCCTTATCGGGTGGAAGGCTCTGTGGGCCTATGCGAGCCTCTTTACCTCGAACCCACCCCCGACTATACCCGAACCGCCGAATGGATATGCCTACGGCGCATGGCCATGGATGCTCGCTGTCGTGCTTATGCACGGGATCCGCGGGCTAACCGGTCATTCGGTGC
>JAADEP010000124.1 GCA_013153335.1 Chloroflexota bacterium | reverse complement strand
CCGCCGCGTCGCGCCTTGCCGTTTGGACATACCTCACCTCCCCAAAAGTAAGATCGCCCCTCCAAAGGGGAAGGCTTTGGATCTAAACCGTACCCGTTCGATAGAACGCCAGCGTGCGGGCCAAAACCCGGTTCCGCACTTCGTCTAACGAGCCGGGGACACGGGCTCCTGCGGCTGCCGTATGCCCGCCGCCGCCAAAGGAGCGAGCCAGTTCGCCAACATCCCAGCCTGCCTTGGCTCGCCAGCTCACTTTGATGAGGCCTGGCTCGTCCAGCTCAATAAAGACGACCGAGATGTTCGCTTCGCGCACATTGAGAAGGACGTTGACCAAACCCGCGTCGTCGGGTTCCGAGAAGCCCGTCTCTTCTCGGTCCGCGCGCGTGAGATACGACCAGACAATGCCCTCCAGCAACTGGGCGCGGCTCTGACCGATGCCCAAATAGCGGGTCATCGCGAAGGATTTGGCCACCATGGCTTCGTAGAAGGCCAGGGAGATATCCGCGCCCGCTTCCATAAGCCGGGCGGCCAGGCGCAAGGTGTCGGGGCGCACGGTGCCGGCCCGAAACCCGAGCGTATCGGTGATCAGGCCGGTGAGCAGGGCCAGGGCCGCGTCTTGGGTCAGGGGCAAATCCCACACGGGTAGATGCTCGGCCAAGACCGCGGTGGTCGAAGGCGCATCCGGGTAGACAATGTTATAGCGCCCAAAATGCGTGTTGGACTTGTGATGGTCGATGTTCACGTCCACGGGCCAGTCTTCGGGCAAGGCCGAGCCCACCCGATCTCGAGAGCCGCAATCCACCGTGATCACCACGTCTGCTCGGGATTGGGCCCGAGGTTGGATGGTCTCTACGCCGGGCAAGAAACGCAAATTTTCGGGCACGGGGTCGGCCAGCGCCAGGGTCACGTGTTTGCCCGCCTGACGCAGGGCCCAACCCAGGCCCAATAGCGACCCCACCGCGTCGCCGTCGGGGCTGATGTGCGAAGCGATGACCACGGATTGCGCGCGGTGGAGCAATTGGCGCACTTGCTCGTTTTGGCTACTCGGATCCATGGGCAGGGGCCTCCTCAGCGCCGGTGTCCTCGGCCTCGGTGGATGGCTCCGCGTCTTGGCTCGCGCGGCGCTCGGCTTCAAGCTGGGCGAACAACTTCTCCAAGCGCGCCGCCCGCTCCGGGGTGGGATCCCAGTGAAAGCGCAACCGCGGGAAGGTGCGCAGGTGCGCCATGCGTTGAGCCAGCATGGTCCGCAAATAGCCCTTCGCGTGTTCGAGCGCGCGCAAAATTTCGTCCTTCCGCGCCTCGCCCTCGACCGCGGAGACGTAAATATCCGCGTACGCAAGTTCGCGGTCCACGTCCACGTCCGTGACGTTCACGCCTTGCAACCGGGGGTCCGAGACCTCGAACAAAAAGATCTCGGCCAGCTCTTCCTTCATCCGCTCTTCGATGCGACGTAAGCGCAGTTCCCCCACCATGGCACCCCTCCTAAAACGGGCCGTGCTCCTCCCCCAGAGGGCTTGTGTCTGAGGCTCATTCGGGCTTTCGCTCTTCCAAGGTGTAACAAACCAGCCGGTCACCAGGCTGGAAGTTCTTAAAGCCTTTGATGCCGATCCCGCACTCGAAGCCTTCCCGCACTTCGCGCACATCGTCTTTGAAGCGCTTGAGGGACGCGATCTCGCCGTCATAAAGCACCTGGTCGCCGCGCATAACCCGCACCCGGGCGTTCCGGCGTATCACGCCGCGGCGCACCCGACATCCGGCTACCTTGCCCAGCTTGGCCGCGGGGAACACCTGAAGCACCTCTGCCTCGCCCAATACGACTTCTTGCACTTCAGGTTCGAGCAGGCCCTTGAGCGCTTTCTCGATGTCCTCGAGCAGCTCATAAATGACCCGATAGATGCGGATGGAGACCCCTTCCCGTTCCGCGACTCGCCGAGCCGCGGCATCGGCTTTGACGTTGAAGCCGATCACAATGGCGTTGGACGCGGCCGCGAGCATGACGTCATTTTCGGTGATGTTGCCCACATCCGCGTGCAAAATCTCCACAGGGATCTCATTACGTTCCGCAATGCGTTGGATGGAGCTCACAATCGGCTCGAGCGAGCCCTGCACATCCACCTTGATCACCAGGCGCAGACTTTTGACCTCGCCTTGTTGCAATTGTTCAAAGAGGGATTCAAGGTCAACTTTCTTGCGCTTTTCGCGGCGACGTTGCTCGATTTCTTCCAGACGTTTTTCGACAATCGAGCGGGCTTCTTTCTCGTTTTTGACCTTGAAGAACAGCGAGCCCGCTTCGGGAATGTCATGGAAACCCAGCATACCGACTGGCGTTGATGGCCCCGCGGCTTTGATGCGCTTGCCGGTGTGGTCGAAAAGGGCGCGCACCTTGCCGTAGGTCGTGCCCGCGACCAGGACATCGCCCACGCGGAGGGTGCCGTTCTGCACCAGCAGGGTCGCGACCACGCCCTGGCCTTTCTTGCGTTGCGCTTCGATCACCGTGCCAAACACCCGGCCTTGCGGGTTGGCGCGGATGTCGGAGCTTTCGGCTACCAGGAGAATGGCGTCGAGCAGCTCGTCCAGATTCTGCCGCTGCCGCGCGGAGATCTCGACCATGATGGTGTCGCCGCCCCATTCTTGGGGGATGAGGCCCAGGTCGGCGAGCTGTTGCCGCACTCGTTCGGGCCGTGCGTTGGGCTTGTCGATCTTGTTGATGGCGACCACAATGGGCACCCGCGCGGCCCGCGCGTGGTTGATCGCTTCGCGCGTCTGGGGCATGACGCCGTCGTCTGCAGCGACTACCAAGACCACGATATCCGCGCCTTTGGCGCCGCGGGCCCGTAAGGAGGTAAACGCCGCGTGGCCTGGGGTGTCGATAAAGGTGATCTTCTGGCCCTCGTGCTCGATCTGATAAGCTCGGATGTGTTGGGTGATGCCACCGGCCTCGCGTTCGGCCACGTTGGTGTTGCGGATCGCGTCCAAGAGGGTGGTTTTGCCGTGATCTACATGGCCCAAGACCGCGACCACCGGCGGACGAGGCTGCAGTTTTTCTTCGGGCTCGGCCTGCAGCCATTTGCGCCAAAGGGGCAGCTCGCCCTCGTCTTCGGGCTTGGCCTCTTCCTCGGGCAACGCGAGGCGCACTTCGCGACCCAATTCTTCCGCGACAATGGCCGCGGTGTCAAAATCCACGGTTTGATTAAGGCTCGCCATCACGCCTACGTTCATGAGGGTTTTGATGAGCTCAATAGGCGTGACGTTCAACGCTTCGGCCAGTTCACGCACCGTAAGCGTCGGGGGAAGTTCGATAACATCGCGGGTCTTCGAGGCCATGGGCATCACCCTCCGTTCGCTTCAGACTCAGGCTCTTCGCGGGGCAGTTCCTCCGCGGGTAAGGTCTCCATAAACGCGCGCAAGCGCTGTATATCGGCTTGGGTTAGGGTCGTACGCAACGCGCGGGCGAACGCGCGACGTTTGAACGCGGCTTCCCAACAAGCTCGATTCGCGTGCAGATAGGCACCCCGGCCCGGCAGGCGTCGTGTTGGGTCGATCTGGACGCCGTCCGGGGTTCGCACAATGCGAATGAGCTCCCATTTTGACGACACTGTGCGGCAGCCAATGCACGTGCGTTGCGGGATATGCTTGCCCCGCCGCCGCTTTTTGGGGGCCATGGCCGCGCCTCCTTATGAAGGGGTGCTTCGCGCGAAGGCGCCACCCACCCGAACACCACATGCCCCGCCGTGCTGGGCGAGGTCACGGCCAGCGCCTGCTCCCAACGGATAGGCCCGCAACCGGGCTCCGCCGACCCGACGCGCTCGCGCTACCAGTCCCAATCGTCGTCGCTGTCGCGCTTGCGCTTGCGGCGCGCGAAGAGAACGTCCTCTTCGCCATCAACGTAATCGAGCTCCACATAACGCTTGGGCTTCTTTTTGCCTTTTCCTTTCTTCTTTTTGCTCTTGCGGGGTTTGGGCAAGGGTTCCTCTTCCTCTTCTTCCTCATCCACAGCGGCAGGGGTCGAGTCGAGCAAGCGTTCGGTCGAGAAGATCTCGTCTAGCGACATGCTCTCGTCCTGCTCTTCGCTGGGGCTTCCTGCTTCGGCCACCACCAGACTATCCTCAGGCATCGGAGGAACCCATGAAGGCGCCTCTTCAGGGGTTTCGGGTTCAGGCTCTGGTTCAGCGGACGCACCCTCGGCCTCAACCTCGGGCTCGAGGAAGGCTTCTTCACGGGCCTTGGGTTCGGCTTCTTCGGCCTCTGAGACGGCTTCGGCTGCTACGCGTTCGGCCTTGGCCTCGACGACCGGGCCTTCTTCCTCGCCCTCAACCTCCGCGGCGGGCGCGGCCTCGGCTTCGGCCACGGGCTCCTCCGTCGGGGCGGTCTGGTGGGCTTGCAGATATGCCTCGACCGCGCGCTCGAGCTCGCGCATGGCTCGCGGGCCAACGCCGTCTAAGATAAGGATCGCGTCTTTGTCTCGACGCAACTGCACGATCAAATCGCCCACGGTGGCATAGCCCGCATCGGTCAACAACATGGTCAAACGAGGCGAAAGGCCCAATACGTCCAGCGTCTGCTCAAAGGCCTCGTCGGGAATGCCTTCTCGCAAGCGGGCTTCAGCTTCGGCCTGGGCCCGACGTCGAGCGCGGATTTGCTCCAGGATGCCCCGTTCGACGCGATCCACAAACTGGAAGAGGAAATCGTACTCTTCGGGGGTCAGCGAACGCCCCTGGCGCTTGCGTTCAAGCAGGGCTTCGACCTGGCGGATGGTTTCGCCCTCTTCGGCCAAGATATCCGCGTAATCTTGCGACCGGTAAAGCTTTTGTAGCGCGCCTTCGGCGGCCTCAATGAGGCTTTTGATGTCAATGCGCCAGCGTGTCAGTTTGGCCGCGAGGCGTACGTTTTGGCCTTCCTTACCAATGGCTTGACTGAGTTGGTCCTCAGAAACAACCACCATCGCGGTGCGTGGGCCATCCCCCTCTTGCAGATAAACGCCTTTGACCCGGGCAGGACTCAAGGCTTTAGCAATAAACACCGCGGGATTCGGGTCCCATTGGATGATGTCGATCTTCTCGTTGTTGAGCTCGCGCATAATGGCCTGAATTCGCGAGCCTCGGATGCCTACACACGCGCCTACTGGGTCGATGTTCGGCGCAATGGCCGAGACCGCAATTTTGGAGCGCTTCCCGGCCTCGCGCGCGATGCCTCGGATCTCGACTTCGCCGCGCTGGATTTCAGGCACTTCTTCTTCGAGAAGACGCCGCAAGAAATCCGCATGCGCGCG
>JAADEP010000094.1 GCA_013153335.1 Chloroflexota bacterium | reverse complement strand
TGAACTACCTGGAGCCCCTGGCGCGTGTGGACACCCTTGGCTTGTTCGCCATCAAGCCGGACATCGATCTCTACGCGGTCCGGGCCGACTATATGCTCTACCGGTTCGACCCGGCTTGAGGCTCGCCCGAACGGCTCACCGCATGCCTACGTATCCGCCACAGCGCCGCAGGCTGGAATCCCGCGGCTCGGAAAACTCGCGCGAAATGCTCGGTTTGGACCGCCGTGTACAACGCCCAGCGAACTTTTCGCGAGCGGATTCCGCCGTCCGCGCGCCCACCCGTTCGGCCCCTAACGCAAGATCGGCTATAATGAAGCCACGGGGAGGGGCTCTGGAGGCGTCGAATGGATACCGCGAGGGCGACGGATGGGCAGCCGCCTTCCAACGCAGCGTTCCGGATGATCGGGGAACGCCTTCGGGCCGCGCGTGAGGCCCGGGGTTGGTCGCTGTTGCATGTCGCCCACCAAACCCGCATCAAGCCCGTTTATCTCGAGGCCCTCGAAAAAGGGGATTGGGACGCCCTGCCCTCGTTGGCTCAAGCCCGGGGCTTTTTACGCCTATATGCCTCGTTTTTGGGGCTGGACCCGGGCGAGTTGTTGCATCTATTGGACCGCGCTCCCGCCACCCTGGCCGAAGGCGCCGAGTCTGCCTCGGCCACGGAGCGCGAGGCCGCAGTGCCCCCTCTGCCTGAGGACGACCCCGCGTATCCCCACTGGCGCGCGGTGGGCGAAACCCTGCGCAAGCAGCGGGAAGCCCTCGGGCTCTCGCTCGAAGCGGCCGCGCGACTCAGCCACGTCAAAGAGCACTATCTCCGCGCGTTAGAGGCCGGTCGGATGGACTTGCTCCCCTCGCCCGTGCAAGGGCGAGGGATGCTCAGCCATTACGCGCGCGCGCTGCACCTCGACCCCGAGCCTTTGTTGCTCAAGTTCGCCGCGGGTCTGCAAGCCCGCCATCAGGCTCAACAAGCCGCGCGGGCTCAAAACCCGACGCGCGCGTGGGTCTGGCGCGCGCGGAGCGCACGCTGGTTCCGCACGTGGGCCGGGATGGGCGTGCTGGCCGCGATGGGCCTCTTCTTTCTCTGGAGCACGTGGCAGGTCGCCCGAGCGTACATCCAGCAGAGCATGACGCCGACCCTGCCCCCTTTGCGCGTGCCGGTCTGGACGTTGCCCCGCCCAACGCCCGCGGTGACGCCCTCCCCTACGGTGCGCTTGACCCTGATTGTGCCCGTCGACCTGACGCCAGTGGCGGGCGCGACCGAGGTCGGTGCAGCCACGGAGGCGGACCAGCCGCCCCCGCCCGAGGCTTCGGCCACGGCCCTGACGTCAACCCTCACGCCCAACCCCGGGGCCGGGCTCACACCCGAGGCCGGGACCGGGATCCGCGTGGTGGTTCTGGTGCGCCACCGGACGTGGTTGCGCGCGCTGGCCGATGGGCAGGAGATTTACCGCGGGCGTCCGTTGCCCGGCAGTCGGTTCACCTTCCGGGCTGAAGAACGGCTTGAAATTCAAAGCGGCGATGCCTCCGCGTTGCATCTGATCTTTGGACAGCAGGATTTGGGTGTTTTGGGGCGCTGGGGCGAGCCTTTGGTCCTGATCTTCACGCTTCAAGGCATGATCACCCCAACGCCCATGGCTTCGCCCACACCGACCCCGTCGGCTACACCCACGCCTACCCCCACAGGGCCCACCCCAACCCCCGGCGGACCAACCCTAACGCCGACCCTTACCCCCACGCCTTTGTTGCGGCCCCGGCCCTAAATCCGAACCTAACGGCCGCGCCGCGGGTATAATCGCGGCAACGCTCTGGCAATATTGGGGAGGCCGATCATGCAAGGCAAAGCGATGGGCTGGTTTTTCTTGATCCTGGCCGTGGTGACCGTGCTGGCTGCCGTGGCCTTTTTCGGCGTTGGCTACACCGCGGGCAAGGTCAGCGCGGCCGGCGCGGTGTTGGGCATCATCCTTTTTGGGCTGCTACCCGCCGCCATTCTCGCAGCCGGTGGGGTTTATTTGCTCGTACAAGCGCGCAAGGCCGAGGCCGAAGCCGAGCACGCCCGCAAGCTTGAACGCATCTTGGGCATGATTCAAGCCCACGGACAGGTCCCGATTGACAAAATTATGGTGGAAATGCACATGACCCGGGAAGCGGTCCAAAACGCGATTTACGAGCTGGTGAGCCTGGGCTTGTTTACCGGCTACATCGATTGGGAGAAGATGACCTTTTACACCGCGGACGCGGGGCAGGTCGTGAGTACCACGTGCCCTAACTGCGGCGGCCAACGCGAGTTCGTGGGCAAAGGGATCGTGCGCTGTCCTTACTGCGGCGCGACCATCTTCATCCCGCCCCAAGGCGAAACGCCCACCGAGCCCCCGGGCCCTGTAGGACCGACGATCTCGCCGCCGACCGCATCCTAACCACAAGGAGGAGGTCGACATGCGCATTGCTTTGGGTTGTGACCACGGAGGATGGCCCCTCAAGGACGCGGTCCTTGAAGTGTTGCGAGAAGAAGGGCACGAGGTGCTCGATTTCGGAACCCATGGGCCCGAACGGGTAGACTACCCCGATTTCGCAATCCCGGTGGCGCAGGCGGTCGCGCAGGGACGCGCCGACCGGGGCATTTTGATGTGCGGCTCAGGCGTGGGGATGAGCATCGCCGCGAATAAGGTCGCGGGCGCGTATGCCGCGGTCTGCCACGACACCTATTCCGCGCACCAGGGCGTGGAGCACGACGGTATGAACGTGCTTTGCATGGGCGGTCGGATCATCGGGCCGGAATTGGCCAAGGAGATCGTGCGCGCGTTTGTGCGCGCCCAGTTTTCTGGGGGCGAGCGCTACGTGCGCCGGGCTCAGAAAGTGCGTGACCAAGAAGCACGCTGCGGCCAAACCCAACCTCCGCGTGAACCATAAGCGAGGATGAGGACCGGGCATGGCCAAAACCCTGTATGAGCTCTTCGCGGATTGGGCCCCGGAATACGTGCCCGACGCGGCCCAGGATGTGCAGGTTGAGCACATCGCATTTGACTCGCGGCGCGTGCAACCAGGCACCTTGTTCGTCGCCATCCCCGGGACGCAAACCGACGGCCATCGTTACATCCCCGACGCGCTGCAACGCGGCGCGGTCGCCGTGGTCGGCCAACGGCCCTTGCCCGAGCCGCTGCCTGTGCCTTATATCCGCGTGCCGGACGCGCGCGAGGCCCTGGCCCGCATGGCGGCCGCGTTTTACGATCACCCCAGCCGGTCCATGCGCGTGATCGGCGTGACCGGGACTGACGGCAAAACCACCACGGTCACCCTCATCTACCACATCCTGCGCGCGGCCGGGCATCCCACGGGCATGATCTCTACCGTGCAGGCCGATTTGGGCCATCGCACCGAACCCACCGGCCTGCACGTCACCACGCCCGACGCGTTGCAGGTTCAGCGCTACCTGGCCGAAATGCGCGACGCAGGCCTGACCCACGTGGTGCTCGAAGCCACGTCCCACGGTCTGGCGCAGCACCGGGTCACGGGGGTCGCGTTCGACATCGGCGTGATTACGAACATCACCCACGAGCACCTGGACTATCACGGCTCGTATGAGGGCTATCGCGCGGCCAAAGCCCGGCTGCTCACCTTGCTGGCCGAAACCCCGCCCAAGCCTTGGGGCAACCCACGGCTTTCGGTCATCAACCGGGACGACGCGCCGGTTTACCCCTACCTGCGCCGGGTGGCGCCGGGGCCGGTCGTGACCTATGGCCTGCATCCCGAGGCCCAGGTTCGGGCGCGCGAGGTGCAAAGCTCGCCCCAGGGCTTACGCTTTTCAGTAGAAGGCCCGAGCTTTCAATACGTCATCCAGAGCCCTTTGCGCGGGGCCTACAACGTGCACAACATATTGGCCGCGCTGGCCGCGACCGTGGTCGGCCTGGGCATCTCCATCGCGGATGCGGCTCGCGGGGTCGCGCAAGTGAAGCAGATTCCCGGCCGGATGGAGCCCATCGATCTGGGGCAGAACTTTTGGGCCATTGTGGACTTCGCGCATACGCCCAAGGCTCTCGAGGCCGCGCTGCGCACCGCGCGCGAATGGACCCAAGGGCGGGTGATCGCCGTGTTCGGTTCCGCCGGCCTGCGGGATCGGATGAAGCGGCGCATGATGGCCGAAATCTCGGCCCAGCTCGCGGACATCACCATCCTGACCGCGGAAGACCCGCGGACCGAACCCCTGGACGCGATTTTGGCCGAGATGGCGGAAGGTGCGCGCGCCCAGGGCGGGGTCGAAGGCCGCACCTTCTACCGCGTTCCCGACCGGGGGGATGCGATTCGGTTGGCCGTGCGCCTCGCGCAGCCTGGAGATATCGTTCTGGTGTGCGGAAAGGGGCATGAGCAGTCGATGAACTTCGACGGGGTGGAATATCCGTGGGATGACCGGGTGGCCCTGCGCGCGGCGTTGGCGGAATATTTGGGCAAACCGGGCCCCAAGATGCCCTACTTGCCCACGCAAGGGCCCCCTCCGGCTAAAAAAGAATACCCCCCCGAGCCGCTGCCCTGGCCCGGGGGGCACCCACCAGAGGAGGGGACGACCACCCGCTTTTCGGAAACCTGGTTGTGCGCCCGGTTACGCCGCCTTTGGCCACCTTAGGCGCTTTTATTATACGGGCCCCTGTGCAATTTGTCAAGACTTTCGCAAAACGAAAAGATGAGAAAAAACGAAGAATTTTGCCAGGCCCCAAGCACGGCCCTCAATAGCGCACCGTGATCAGGGCTTCATCTTGAAAAGTCAGGGGGATGACGTAGGTGCCGGGCTCCAGGCCCGGTTGCCAGCGCACCGGGTCGCGGTTGACCGTGACCACGCGCGGCTCTTGCGGAAGCGCGAGCCAAATGTGCCCTTGCTGGTGTCCATCCTTGCGCAGCTCTAATGTGACGTCGTGCTTGCCCGCGTGCCAGTGCAAGACTTCACGCCCCTGGGAATAATGCAGATCGCTCCCCAGATATTGGGCCTGATGGGGTTGAACCGGACGCACGGCAAAAAGCCACACTCCATGGGGTGGAACGGAGTGCTCCCACTGGCCGGCCACCCGATGCGGAGCTTCTGGCTGCTCGGGCTCGGGGCTCCAGAAGGTCCGTAGCCAATACGAGCCCTCGGGCAAGTGGAAGTCCTCGGGGTGCCAGGCCTCGCTGCCGCCCTCGTCTTCCCAGTGGAAGATGGCCAGGAGGTGCCAACGCCCGATGGGGCCGTCCAAATCCAAGCGCACCCGCCGCGGCGGGTAACGCTCCCAGAGGTCCACCACCCAAGGGCGTTGGCCCA
>JAADEP010000040.1 GCA_013153335.1 Chloroflexota bacterium | reverse complement strand
CTTCCTCACCATCGCGCCCGCGGTGGTGCACGCGGTCAAAAACGCGACGGGCGTGTGGTTCCACGACTTCCCGCTCATCCCCGAACGCGTGTTGCAGGGGCTGGGCGTGCTCGAAGCCGCGTAGCCGACGTTGGTCCCTGCCCGTGGGGTCATTGGCCCCGCGGGCAGGGTTCCCCCAGGGTAGGGGCGCCCCCGGGAAGCCTTGGGCAAGGAGGCCGTTATGCGAGCGGTGGATGTCATTATCAAGAAGCGGGATCGGGGCGAGCACACACGGGAAGAGCTCGAGTATTTCATCTTGGGCTACACCCGGGGCGAGATCCCCGATTATCAGGTTGCCGCGTGGGCCATGGCCGTGTTGCTCAACGGCATGACCCCGCGCGAAACCACGGACCTCACCCTGGTGATGGCTTACTCGGGCCACGTGCTCGACCTCTCGGACGTGGTGCCGCGCGCGGTCGACAAGCACTCCACGGGCGGGGTAGGCGACAAGACCTCCCTGGTCGTGGTGCCCGCGGTCGCGGCCGCGGGCCTGCCTGTGGGCAAAATGTCGGGCCGGGGGCTGGGCTTCAGCGGCGGCACGTTGGATAAGCTCGAGTCCATCCCGGGGTATCGCACCGATCTGACGGTCGAGGAGTTCAAACGCCAATTGCGCGAGGTCGGCGCGGTGCTCACCGGCCAGTCGGTGGATTTGGCCCCGGCCGACGGCAAGCTTTACGCGCTGCGCGACGTCACGGGCACGGTGCCGTCCATCCCTTTGATCGCGTCGTCGATCATGAGCAAGAAGATCGCGGCCGGCGCGCAGGCCATCGTCTTTGACGTCAAAGTGGGCGTTGGCGCGTTCATGCGCACGTTGGACCAGGCCCGAGAGCTGGCTACCCTCATGGTCGATATCGCCCGGCAAACCGGCCGGCGCGCGATCGCGCTCCTGGCCGACATGAACCAACCCCTGGGCCACGCGGTCGGGAACGCGTTGGAGGTCAAGGAAGCCATCGCGACGCTCCACAACCAAGGCCCACGGGATTTTCACGAGCATTGTCTCACCGTGGGCGCGTACATGCTTTGGTTAGGGGGCCTGGTGGACTCGGTCGACGCGGGCCGGGCTCGGCTCGCGGACGTGATCGCGTCGGGTCAGGCGTGGGCGAAGTTCCGGGCCATGGTGCAGGCCCAGGGAGGCGATGTGCGCGCCATTGACGAGCCCGAGCGCTTGCCCCGGGCGCGTTACATCGAGACCGTGCCCGCGCCCCGCGGGGGGTACATCGCGGGGGTGCACGCGCGGCGCGTGGGCGAAACCGCGGTGCTGCTCGGCGCGGGCCGGGAGAAGAAAGGTGACCCCATTGACCACGCGGTCGGCATCGAAGTGCACGCGAAGGTCGGCGACGCGGTTCAGCCAGGCCAGCCCCTGTTCACCGTGCACGCGAACGACCCGGCCAAGCTGGCCCAGGCTCGCGAGGCCTTGCTCGCGGCCATCACCTGGAGCGATACCCAGGTCGAACCGCTGCCCCTCTTCTATGGCATCATCGGTGAATGAGCGCGGCCGAGGCCCGGCTCCGCACGAGCGCCGGGGGAAGTATCCGCGTTCGGACCGAAACAGAAACGAAAAACATCCCAAAGAAGGAGAGAGAGGATGAGTTCGGGCGTCATTGAGCTCCTGTTCTTGCCCGCAGCCGTGATTGGGCTGCCGGTTTGGATCGCGCTGAGCGTGGTCGAAGCGCGCCAGGTCGATCAAATTCGCGCGCGCATGCAAAGCCTGCAACAGCTCTTTGCGTCGCAAACACCTCGCGATGCCAGGCTGCAGGCGCAATGGGCCAAGCTGCAGCAGCGCCTCGCGCGTATGGAAGAGAAGCTGTTGCATACCCGGTGGGACAAGACGTTCGATGTCAACCAATTCGACGAGGAATTGCACCAGCTCGAAGACCAGGTGCACGCGGTCCTGGCCCAAGACCAGACGCTGCGCCGTTTATACGAACAGCGCCTCGCGCGGCTCGCGCTGTTGGTCCAAAATCTGGGTGAGGAAGGTCAGGCGTTGTACCAGCGGGCCCAAAAGATGGACCTGGGCTATGACCAGGTCTGGGGCCAGGTGGTGCACGAATACCGGCAACTTCTGGGGCAAAAGCGCCGCGCGGCGCGTCGGCCCCGCACCGCCGCTTCGCTGCAGGATGATTTGTCCGGGCTGGATGCCGCGGCCCAGGAGCAGCTGTGGCGCGCTTTGGGCCTGGCGCCCGCCGGCGCGCGCAACCAGGCCGACCTGGAAGAGGACGCGCGGCAGGCCAAACTGCGCGACCTGCGGCAGCAGATCGAAGCCCTCACGCCCTTGCTCACCGCGCAAGAACTGACCGAGCTGCGCAGCATCCAGGACCCGGATGCGCTCCAACAGGCCGTACAGGCCGCGTGGCAGCGCTGGCACCAGCTTTTGCACCGCTATCGCCGCATCCAAACCCAATATCAGGGCCTCTCGCGCACCGAGGCCGCGCTCGCGCAAATGGCGCGCGCGTACCACCAGGGCGACTACCGCCGGCTGGAGCACCTGGTGCAAGCCTTCGAGGCCCAGGAGCAAGACCCCACCTTCCAGCGGGAGTATCTGACCGAAAAATACCTCCAGCACTATTTGCCCGGGTATCGCATTCAATGGCAAAACCAAGGGTTCTGGGTGGAAGGAGACGGCGCCCAGGCGGTGGTATGGTCGGATGGCCAACGCCTTTATGTGAACGCGCACACCGAAACGCCCGCGTTCTGCCGTCGCATGGAAACCATGGCCGAGGAGAGCGGCGGGGTATGGATCGGGCGCGACACCGGCCAGGGCCAAACTCGACATCAAACGCACTGAGCCCCGCCCCGAAGGAGGGCGTATGCGTGTGTTTCTCACCGGTGGCGATGGATTTCTGGGGCAGTATGTGATGGCTGCCCTGCGGGCTGCGGGGCACGACATCACGGCCTTGGCCGGCGAGCCCACCTCGCCGCACCGGCTGCGAGCCTTGGGCGCGGCGCGCGTCGTCCCGGGCCGTTTGGAAAAGCCCGAGCCCTGGCTCGCGGCCCTCGCGGGCCACGACGCGGTCGTGCACCTGGCCGCGCCGGTCAAGGTCTGGGGCCCGTGGTCCCTGTTTCGGGAGCAAATCGTCACGGCCACGCAGCGGTTGTTCCAGGCCGCGCGGCAGCATAACGTGCGCCGTTTTCTCTACGCCAGCTCCGAAACGGTCCACTGGGGCGAGGATGTGACTTCGCTGGTGGGCATTGATGAGGACGCGCGCTTCGCGCGGCATCCCTACGCGGGGTATAGCCGGGCGAAACAAGCGGTCGAGCGTTATCTTCAGGCCGCGGCGCCCCATCCCACCGCGAGCGTGATCCTGCGCCTGCCCTTCCTCTGGGGCCCGGGGAGCAAGTTCCTGGACGAGCTGGCCACCCAGGCGCGGCGCGGGCGCCTCCTCTGGCTGGGGGACCCGGCCATGCCCATCGAAGCGGCCCATGTGGTCAACGCGGCCCACGCGGTGGTGTTGGCCCTGGAACGCGGGCGCGGCCGCCGCGCGTATTTCGTGACCGATCAACACGACCACACCCTGGGCGCGTTCTTCCGGGGCCTTCTGCGCGCGCTCAGGCTGCCCGAGCCTACCCGCCGCGTCCCGGTTCGCGGGCTGCGCGCGTGGACCCGCCTGGCCGAAGGGCTGTGGCGCGGCCTGCGGCTGCCGGGCAAACCCTTCCCCATGACGCGGTTTGAGCTCGCGTTCTTCACCCTGCCGCGGCGCTATCGCACCGCGCGCAGCCAGCACGAGCTGGGCTACCGCGCGGTTGTGTCATGGGAGGCAGGTCTCGCGGGGCTCGCGGCCGGGGCTTAACGAAAAACGGCCCCGGAGCGTTCGCTCCGAGGCCTTCTCCCACAGCGACCCCGTTACTGGGCCTTTTCCTTCTCCCGAGCCGCATCCAACGCCTCTTGCAGGTCGGCCAACTGTTGGTCCTGCTCCTGCTCTTGTTGCGCGGCCTTCTCGACCTTCTCGATCTGCTCCAGCAAGCTCTTGACCACGTCCTCGTCCCGCAAGTATCCCAGCACCTGGCTGAGTTCCACTTTCTGGCGTACCAGTTTGATGAGCTCCAAGATGATGGCCTGATCCTCTTTGGGGTCGAGCTTGCGGATCTCTTCGATCAGATAGAAGGCTTCCATGAGCGGCCGCGGGATGATGGTCTGGACACGCTCGATCGCGGTATCGAGCAGCGCCAGCGCGCTGATGGCGCCCGCCACGTTCCCCCGGTCCAACATGCTTTGGGCCAGGTCCAGGGTGTGGACCAACACGTTCAAGGGGATGAGGTCCGTATCGACCACGATTTCATTGCGCAGGCGGTTGATCAGAATGCGGGCCAAGGGCACATTCCCTTCGTCCAACGCCTGCCGCGCCCGGGCCAACAGGTCCTTCGCGACTTCAGGGTCGCTCACCAACGCGACCTGATACACCCGCACCTGGAAGGGCAACGCGGCCACGCCCTCGTGGGTCTCTTGCAATTGCGCCACCAGCTCCCGCGCCTCGGCCAACAACGCCTTGGCCTGGTCCAGCTGCCCTTCCCGAAGCGCGGCCAGGGCCGCGCCTAAGCGCTCCACCACCTGGGTCGCGACCTGAACCAGCTTGCCTTCCTCGCGCTTTTGGGTGGCTTCCAGCGTGCGGCTTTCCACCTTGCGCGCAACCTCGCGGATTTTCTGCAGGACCATTTTCGCACCTCCTCAGGGGGTTCTTGACAAACCTTTGGCATGCTTCATGATAGCCCGGGGATGTAAACAGATCGTCATCGAAGTGTAAACGTTTTGTAAACGAGGAGGCGGGCGAACAGTCGTTAGTCGGCAGTCGGTAGTCGGCAGGAAAGCGGGAAGCAGGTAGCGGGTAGCAAGAAGTTGGAGGTTTGAGATTGGTAGTTGGCTTATCTGTCGACTACCGACTGCAAACTGCTAACTTTTCTCGCCAACTTCCAGCTTCAAACCTCAAACTTCCCGATCTTCCTCGCTATGCTCCCCCGCCCTTCAGGCTCTGCCACACGGCCTGATACCGTTCGGGCACGGGGGGCGGTTCGCGGCCTTCCAGGAGCGCGATGGCCGCGTCCAGGAACCCGGCCGCGTCGTGCCAGGGCGAATCGGGCGGTTCCTGGGCCCGGATTTGGGCTGCGACCTCCTTCAGGCGGGCCAGGACCTGGGCCCGATCGGCCCGGCCCGCGCGCACAGCCCGCACCGCGTCGCGGGCCTGCTGCACCAGCAGGTCTTGCGGGCTCATCGGCTGCAGGGCCTGGAGAAGCGCAGCCAGGGCCTGCTGGATTTCCGCGGGCAGGTC
>JAADEP010000098.1 GCA_013153335.1 Chloroflexota bacterium | reverse complement strand
GACCTCGGGTTCACGGGCCTCGGGCGAGGCCTCTGCATCTTGAGGCGCGGCCTGAGCCCGGGTGCACGCAAAGGTTGTAGAAACGGTCAAGGGGCGAGGGGGAGGCGCAGGGGGCTGTCGCCGTTGAGCCTCCCCGCCGCGGGCTGGAAGCTCGCGACTAGCATAAAATTGCGCGCGGATAGTTCAGCCCAACGCTTGGCAGCGAGGATGCGGGCGGGTCCCGCCGCCCGCGGTATGGGCCTCTACGAGATTTGCCTGCACCCTCCGAAGCCCGGGCCATTGTCTCTCGGGGGCGCGTGCGCTATACTGAAAATAGCCGAGCAGC
Organism: Chloroflexota bacterium; assembly: GCA_013153335.1. Lineage (GTDB taxonomy): Bacteria > Chloroflexota > Anaerolineae > Anaerolineales > DRMV01 > JAADEN01. The sequence goes on along the minus strand of JAADEP010000098.1, from coordinate 5,040 downwards.
TTGGGCCACGAGAAGCGCTTTTCTGTGGCTCCAAGTGTAGATCTTTCGCCCGGAGGTGAACCGATGGCGGTCAAGGTAACCTGGTACGGTCATGCTACGTTGGGTTTGCAGGTCGATGGCTACACCATTCTGGTCGATCCGTTCTTTACAGGTAACCCTGCGGCCAGCACCACAGCTGATGCGGTCGAGGCGGATTTCATTTTGGTGAGCCACGGCCACGGGGACCACATAGGGGATACGGTGAGCATTGCCAAGCGCACCGGCGCGTTGGTGATCAGCAACTACGAGATTACCAACTGGCTGAGCAGCCAGGGGGTGAGCCGGGTCCACCCGCAACATATCGGGGGTGGCTTCCACCATCCATTTGGCTACCTTAAGCTCACCTTCGCGATCCACGGTTCGGGTCTGCCCGATGGCTCGTACGGGGGCAATCCCGCGGGCTTTTTGTTGACCACCAAGGACGGGAAGAAAATTTATATGGCCCAAGACACGGGGCTGTTTGGCGACATGAAGCTCATCGGCGATGAGGGGATCGACCTGGCCTTCCTGCCCATCGGCGATAACTTTACCATGGGCCCCGATGACGCGCTGCGGGCTGTGAAACTGCTGCGCCCGAAGCACGTGATCCCCATTCACTACAGCACCTGGCCTTTGATTGAGCAGGATCCTAACGCCTGGGCGGCCCGGGTTGAGGCCGAAACCGATGCCCAGGTCCACGTGCTCAAGCCTGGCGACACGTTCACGTTGGCCTGAGCCCGATCGACGCGGCCATGCTTTCGCCCCGGGGTTCTCTCAGAACCCCGGGCTTTTTGTTATGCGCGTTTGGGTATACCGGATAGGGCCGGACTGGGCTCGTACGGGCCCTCCTTTGGAGCAGGGGCAAGGCTGCCGCCTGGGTTGTCGCGGGATGTGTTGGTTGGGCGCGTGGACGTGCCATCCTTGGACGCGAGGGTTTTCCAGGCGGCTCGGTGGGCGCCTTTGCGTGCGCGCTAGGGCCACCAGCCGTGCAGGCGATACCAAGGCCCGGGTTGTTCGCTCGCGGGCTCCCCAAGCCCGGGGCGCGCTTCGGCCCCGAGCTCGCGCGCCAAGGCCAGGGCCGCAAGCACCTCGGCCGGAAGCTCCTCTGCCGCCTCTGGGGACCACGGCATCAGCGCTTCGTCGACCCATCGGGTGAAATATTGCCCGGCGCGGAAGTCGGGGTGGGCCAACACATCGAGCAAGAAGGGGATATTGGTCACGACGCCCAAGTAGCTTGTCTGACGTAGCGCGGTTCGCAGGCGGGCCAGGGCTTGCTCGCGCGTTTCGGCCCACGCGATGATTTTGGCGAGGAGCGGGTCGTAGTAGGCGGTCACTTCCAGTCCGGCGCGCACGCCACTATCCACCCGCACGCCCGGGCGCTGGGGCTCGTGCACGGCGAGCAGTTGGCCGGTGCTGGGCAAAAACCCCGTCGCCGGGTCTTCGGCATAGACGCGAGCCTCAATCGCGTGGCCCCGAGGCTGCAGGTCCGGTTGTTGCCATGGCAGCTTTTCGCCCGCGGCGATGCGCAGTTGCCACTGCACCAAGTCCAGCCCCAGAAGCGCTTCGGTGATGGGATGCTCGACCTGGAGCCGGGTGTTCATCTCGAGGAAGTAAAAGGACCGGTCCCGCGGGTCGACGATGAATTCCACAGTGCCCGCGTTGACGTATCCCACAGCCTGGGCGGCCTTGCGCGCGGCTTGGGTCATGCGTTGACGGAGCTCTTCGTCGACAAAGGGTGAGGGGGTCTCTTCAATAATCTTCTGATACCGGCGTTGGACCGAGCACTCTCGCTCATATAGATGAAGTATCTGGCCGTGGCTGTCGGCCAAAATTTGCACTTCAACATGGCGGGCCCGGGGGATGTATTTCTCGAGTATCAGCCGGGGATCGCCGAACGCGTGCTCGGCTTCGCGTCGGGCAGCTGCGGCCGCTTCGGCCAATTCCTCTGGGGTTTGCACGATGCGCATCCCTTTGCCCCCGCCGCCAGCTGCGGCTTTGAGCAGAACCGGATACCCGAGCGAGGCCGCGGCTTGCCGCAGGCTCGCATCGTCGTCAGGGCCCTGGTAGCCCGGCACAACGGGGACGCCCGCGGCTTGCATCAGCCGTCGCGCGGCCGCTTTGTCGCCCATGGCCTCGATGGCTTCCGGCGGCGGGCCTACGAAAATTCGTCCCGCTTGGCGCACGGCCCGGGCAAAGTTCGCGTTCTCGGCCAGAAACCCATACCCCGGGTGGATGGCATCGGCGTCGGTCGCTTGCGCGGCCGCGAGGATCGCGTCGATCCGCAAATAGGATTCGTTCACGGGCGGCGGGCCGATACGCACGGCTTCGTCAGCTTCCAAAACGTGGGGCGCGGTGGCATCCGCATCGGAATACACCGCGACGGTGCGTATCCCCATTTCTTGCGCGGCGCGCACGATGCGCCGTGCGATCTCGCCTCGGTTGGCGATCAGAAGCTTTCGGATGTTCATACAATGCGCCACTTGCGTTCAATATATCGAACCACGGCCGAGAGCGACATGGTCATGGAGAGGTAGAGGAATACCACAATGTTGTAGGTCTCGATGGGCCGGAAGGTCGCCGCTTTGCGCAGCCGGGCCAGCTGGGTGATGTCGCGGACGGCCAGCACGGTGACCAAGGCCGAGTCTTTGATCATAGCCACCAAATCGTTGCCCAGCGGGGGCAAGATCCGGCGGATGGCCTGGGGCAAGATGACCAGACGCATGGCTTGCCAGTAGGTCATGCCCAGGGAAAGCGCGGCCTCCATTTGGCCTTTGCCAATGGATTCAATGCCCGCGCGGAACACCTCGGCTTCAAAGGCGCCATATCCAATGGCCAGCGCGATAATGGCGCGCAGCTCCATCGGCACTTGCCGCAGTGATACGTTCGCCAGGGCTTGGAAGAGTCCGCTTAAGAACGTATCGCCAGCCCAGCTGAGCCCCCATTGGCCCAAGGCCTTGATGAGGTTGACCCCTTGGGGGATGCCGACGAACGCAGTGTAGAGGATCAGCACAATGAGGGGGATGCCGCGTACGACCTGCACGTAAAACGTCGCGAGGTTATAGACGAAAGGGTTCTTCGACGTACGGGCCAGTCCGACGAACAGACCGATAATCACGGCCAAAATATACGCGCTCAACGCGATTTGCAGCGTGACTTTGACCCCGGGCAACAAGAAGAAAAACGTCTCGCGGTAGTTGGGCGAGGTCAAGATGAGGTAGAGCATAATAACGCCCAAGACGATCACGATGTACGCCCACCAGGGCTGCTCGCGCCAGCGCGAAGTTCCTTGGCCTGGGCCGGGCTGCGCGGGGTTGACGTGGGTGGACAAGGGCAACCTCCCTGACAAAAACGATGGCTCTTGAAAAGCGAGGTGGTTGTTTCAAAAAGCAAAGCGCCCCGCGGGGCGAAGGGCCCCACGGGGCGCAAAAGGGGCGAGCTTATTGCTGGTCGTCGACGACCAAGCCCCACTTGCGATTGAGCTCGTCGAGCGTGCCGTCTTCCATCATCGAGCGAAGGGCCGCGTTCCACGGCTCAATCAAGTCGCTCCCGGGCGGGAACACGAAAGCCAGCTTTTCGTCCGAGGTGAGTTGGCCCAAGATCTTGAGGTCCTTGGGATGCTCCTTCATGTAGCCCAGCGCGGTAACGTTGTCGATGACCACGCCGTCGACATCGCCCGCTAGCAAGGCCAAGATCGCAGCGTCAAAGGTCTCAAACGACTTGATGCGGTCTTCGGAGAAGTGCTCCTTGGCCACCATCTCGTTGGTCGTGCCGATCTGGGTGCCCACGATCTTGGTTTTGTCGGCCTTGAACGCCTCCACGTCCGGCTTACCACAATCGGAGCGGACCAAGAGCACCTGCCCAATGGTCACGTAGGGGATGGAGAAGTCCACGACCTTGTCGCGCTCTTCGGTGTACGTGACGCCGTCGGCCAGGACGTCGTATTCGCCGGCCGCCATGGCCTCAAAGATGCCGTCCCACGCGGCTTCTTTGAACTCGGGCACGCAGTTGATCCGGCGGCAGATTTCCCGCACCGCGTCGTAGTCCCAGCCTTTGGGCTCCCCGGTTTCCTTATCGATGAAGTTGAAAGGCGGATACGCGTTTTCGACCGCGACGGTCACAACCCGTCCTCCCAAATCCGGGAGGCCGCTTTGCGCCGCTTCGCGTTCGGGCGTGGGCGTGGCTTGCTGTTGGCCACTACAGCCCGTCACCAAAGCAAAGACGAACAGCAGGGCGAACACCCAGGTCCAGCGTCGTACCATGGTCTTCTCCTCCTTAAAGTTTTGCGCAATACGAACGGACACGTGCTTTTGGCGTCAGACGCAACGAAGGGCTCAACGAGCCCTTCGAATTATACCTGATTCAGGAGGTGCTTTGCGATGGCTTTTGCTGGAAAATGCTCTCATCCGGTGCGGTGTAGAGCTCCACGCCTAACCGCTCGGCGACCTCCTTGGCTCGCGGAAAAACCATCGGCGAGATCATGACCAGTTTGCGCGCTTGCCGCCCGGTTTGTTGTTGGTAGAACTGCGCTTTTCGATAGAAGACGTAAACGTCGCTGGGCTCTACCGCGGATTTGATCTCGCCGATCAACAACTCGCCGTTCCGAATGATGAGGTCTAGCTCCACTTGGTCGGGAGTCCCGAAGACCCAGCCGCTTTCATCCTTCAGCACTACCCGTTCCACCTGAACGTCCGGCACGTACAGCTTGAGGATCTTGGCGATCCCTTCCCGGAAGGCCGCTTCCGTTTGCAGGCCCCACCGGGCGCCGAGCGCGCCAATATTGACCGTGTACAAGCGCTCCAGCTTGTTCATCCGCTCCAGCATTTCGTCCAGCTTCTTCTGGTTCTCCCACCACTTGCGGTTGTTCTCTTCCCACTTGCGTTGATTCTCTTCCCAGCGTTGTTGGGCCTCCCGCCACTTGCGGTCGTTCTCCTCCCAACGCCGCAGATTCTCTTTCCAGCGGCGTTGAGCCTCTTCCCATTTGCGGTTGTTCTCCTCCCAACGCCGTTGGTTCTCTTCCCAGCG
>JAADEP010000053.1 GCA_013153335.1 Chloroflexota bacterium | reverse complement strand
AGGTTGGAGGTGAACACGATCACGGTTTCGCCGAAATAGACCGTATTGCCCTTGGAGTCGGTCAGCCGACCCTCGTCCAGAATCTGCAGAAAGATGTCAAAAATGCTGGGATGGGCCTTCTCGATTTCGTCGAACAAAAGCAAGGAGAAAGGCCGTTCACGCACCGCGTTGGTGAGTTCGCCGCCGGCCTCATAGCCGACATAACCCGGCGGCGCGCCCAACAAACGCTGGTCCGAATGCGGCTCGTTGAACTCGCTCATGTCAAAGCGGATGAGCGCGCTCGGGTCGCCAAACAAGATTTCGGCAATCGCCTTGGCCATTTGGGTTTTACCCACGCCAGTGGGGCCCGCGAAGAAAAAGACCCCGCGCGGTCGGTCGTCGGCCGCGCCGAGGTGCGCCCCGCTGAGCCCTAGCGCGGCTCGCCGCAGCACCCGTTGGACATACGCCTTAACCTGGTCTTGGCCCTTGATATGCGCGTCGAGGATGCGCGCGCTGTCTTGGTGAATGCGGGCCAGGATGGGACGCCAAGGGTCGACCCGAACACCGGTTTTGTAGCGCCGGATGGCCTCGCCAATGCGCGAGGCTGGGATGTTTTCCTGGCGCGCGAGTTGGGCAACGGCTTGGATATCGCGCAGCAACATGCCTTCCGTACGGCTTACGAACGTGCGCAGCACCTGCTCACGCGCCTGTTCGTCGAGCTCCGCGGCCTTGGGCACGATATTCAAGAACGCGTCGGCCATCACCCGGCGCACCCCCGCGTGGGGCTTGGGGATGACCACGCTGTGAATGTGCGGGTTTTGATATAAGAGCCACGAGGGCACGTCGTTTTCTTTTTGCAGGATCAAGATGAGCAGGTTGTTGAGCGGGCGGTCGGCCTTCCCTTTGTGAGGGCGAACTTCGTGCGAGATTTTCTCAATGAGGGTATACAAACGCGTTTCCGCCGGACTTAGATTGGACAGATTCGCGGCCAAGCGCGAGGCATAATCCAGCAGAACCACGACGTGCCGGTCGCGGGTATCTCGCAGCATGGTGCGGATCGCGTTCAGTGCGGCCTCCGGACGTTGCCCTACGCTCAACACCGAATTGGGCAACAGGTCGTCGGCGTGCTTCAGGTTCTCGAACCCATCCACCGGGTCATAGCGAACGAAAGCCTGGTACCCCTCGGCTTCGAGTTGCGCGATGAGATAGTTCGGCAAGGTGACCGGTACGACCGCGCCTTGCTGCGTCGTCAAGGGGTAGAAGTCTTGCACATTGCCCGACAGCAGAAAGACCGGCTTGGTGCCCGCAAAACGTCGGATTTCGTGGAACCAACCGAGATTCGTATCCATGGGTGCTGCTCCATTTTCTTTTGGCTTAGTTCCCTTTTAGTTTACCGGAAAAGAACCAAAAGCCCCACCGGTCTTGGAACCCTTACCGGTGGGGCGTGTCCTCTCCAGGCCCTTTCAGCGACGCTTAGAACTCGTCCTCATCCCACAAGTCGTCATCATCACTTAACTCTTCGACCAATTCGTCTTCCCAGCCCGAATCGAGGTCATCCTCCTCGCCAAGGAATTCGCCCGCAGGCTTGTAGGTCATGCATCCTTCATTCGGGTCGAGCTCGACCACCGCAGCCGAGCAATATCCTTCCTCTAAAAAGATGCAGTCCTCGTAATAGCAACGAACACGGGGCATCTTTTCCCCTCCTTCCTTCTTCAGTTTTCTGAGGTTTCGAAGACCGAATCCCATCTTACGGTGCGGCCTGGAGCACCCGAATCATAGCCAAAACCCACAGAAAAAGCAAGGTCACAGCTGACACCACGCAGAAGGGACAAATCGCCTGGATAATGGCGATCTCCACGTAGGTGAGATAGGCCGAGTACACAACGCCGAAGAAGGTGATGCCGAACACGGCGTAACGCGCGTACTCGGCCCAGGTTTGGGCGAGGCGCGGCTCGATCCAGAGCAAAAACAAAATGACCCCATACGTGAGCGCGCCAAACAGCGCAATGGGAATGCCAAAGAGCTCGGCGTACGGACTGCTATTGACCACGTCACACCCACCCACGCCACATGTCGCGTGGGCGAACTTCAGCCACGTGAGGTACGACGCGTCCAACAAGCCCAAGAGCGCCAGGCCTATCATGAGCCGTCGCACGCGGTCACCGCGGGCCGAGGAAGCGAAAGTAGCCATGGTTCTTTTTCCTCCTGGGTGAACGTACGAGCGATGTCGCTCGGCATGCGCAGCAGGTCGGATCGTTGAGCATACCGCGAAAACGCGGCTCAGGCGCGCAAAGCGTGACGTTCTTCATTCGGGCTTGCGCTTCCCGCCAACGCGGTACACCTTATAGACGTTCTCAACTTCGGCTAAGCGGAAGAGCAAACGATTGAGATGACGCAAATCTCGAATTTCGAGCGCCAATTCCACAAGAGCTTTGCCTTTGGATTGGGTTTTGACGTTCGCATAGACGATGTTGCTGTCTTCGGACGCGATCACGCCCGTGATATCGCGCAGCAAACCTTTGCGATCGACTGCGTGCGCGTGCAAACGCACCACCACCCCGTCGTGGTTCGCGCGCTGGCTCCAGCGCACTTGCACGAAGCGCTCGGGCCGGTGGGCTTTGAGGTTGAGCGCGGTGGGGCAATCGGCCCGGTGGATGGAGACGCCGCGGCCATCGCTGGTGACATACCCTACGATGGGCTCGCCGGGCACGGGATTGCAGCAGCGGGCCAAGCGATATTTCATGCCCATGAGGCCGTCGATCTGCACTTTTCCTTGCTCGGCCCGCGGTGCTCCTTGCGCGGGTTTCGACGGACGAACCCAATCCTCTTCGCTCTCTTCTTGCATTTGGGGCCGGACCTGCGGCCACAAAGCCTCGGCCACTTTGTTGACTTCGATCTCGCCACCTCCGATGGCCACGTAGAGGTCGGCCAGGTTGCTGTAGCCCAATTCGCGGGCCAAATCGTCGGTGAGCAAGTTGCGGCTCAAGCCCCAGCTTTGCAGCGCACGGTGTAGAATCCGCTGCCCTTCCTCCAGCTTGCGCTGGCGGTCTTGCTTGCGAAACCATTGGCGAATTTTGGCCCGGGCCCGTTGCGTGACCACATATCCGAGTTCGGGATTGAGCCAGTCGAGGCTGGGTCCCCCCCGCCGCGGCCCGGTGATGATTTCTACCAGGTCCCCCGACTTGAGTTTGTAGTTGAGCGGAACAATACGCCCGTTCACCCGGGCCCCGCGGCACCGATGACCGACTTCGGTATGAATCTTGTACGCGAAGTCAATGGGTGTGGCCCCTTTGGGCAGGTCAATAATGTCGCCTTTGGGGGTGTAAACAAAGATGCGATCCGCAAAGACGTCGGTTTTGACCCCGTCGACGAATTCTTCGTCGCCCACTTCGCGTTGCCATTCCACCAGCTGCTGCCGGAACCATTGGATTTTATGCGCCAGCTGTACGGCTGCGCGCTCTTCGGGCGATAGCCGCGCCAACACGCTGGGTTGGGGATGCACGCCTTGGGCCACTTTCTGCATGGCCTCTTGCCAACGTTGAACCCAGTCCTCGGACCAGGTGCCTGCTTCTTTGTAACGCCAATGCGCGGCCAAGCCCAGTTCGGCTGCATCGTGCATCTGTTGGGTGCGGATTTGCACTTCCAGGGGACGATTATCTTCAAACATGACCGTGGTGTGCAAGGATTGGTATTGGTTGTCTTTTGGATTGGCAATGTAATCGTCAAATTCGCCCGGCATTGGTCGCCATTGGGAATGGATGACGCCCAGCAGGGTGTAGCACATGCCGGTCGCTTGACGCTCGGCCTCTTCTTCGCCCACGCGCGCGATGAATTCGTCCTTGGGTTTGACGATAATGCGGACGCCGCGCAGGTCCATAACCTGCTCGAGGCTGATGTTCTTGCGCTGCATCTTGCGCCAAATGGAGTAGATATGCTTGGGCCGTCCGCTAATCAGAAACTCAAAGTTTTCAAACCCTGGCAGGCGCGTGCGTTGGTCTTGCAAGACTTGGTGCACTCGCTCAACGATCTTTTGCACCATTTTCTCGCGTTGCGACCGGCGTTCGCGCAAGAACTTGGCAATGCGCTTGTATTCTTCCGGCTCAAGATAGCGCATGCTCAGGTCTTCGAGTTCCCATTTGATCTTCCAGATGCCCAGCCGGTTGGCCAGGGGGGCGAAGATGTTCAAAGTCTCTTGCGCGATGCGGCGCTGCCGCGACTCCGAGAGCGCGGCCAAAGTGCGCATGTTGTGCAGCCGGTCCGCCAGCTTGATGAAGATGACCTCGGGGTCTTGCAGCATGGCCAGGATCATCTTGCGGATGTTCGCGTAGGTCAGCGCGCGGCGCCGTTGTTGAGCTCGCCGCCGTGCGTCGTCCGACTCGTCCTCGTCCAGGGTCCGGCTCACGCGCGGCAGCTGCGCGCTCAGTTTGGTCACGCCGTCGACGAAGCGCGCGATATCCTCGCCAAACTCCACCCGCAGTTGGTCGAGGGTGACCGGCGTATCTTCGACCACGTCGTGCAGCAAAGCGGCCGCGATGGCTTCGGGCCGGGGGTAAAGGTCGGCCACGATTTTCGCGACCTCGATGCAGTGGATGACATAGGGCTCGCCCGAGCTGCGACGCTGCCCGCGATGGGCCTCGCGCGCGAAGCGGAACGCGCGCTCCACCAACGCGCGGTCTCGATACGTATACGAGCTAGGAAGCGCGGCCATCAGGCTTTGGAACCGCTTTTCAATAAAACGCTCGTCTTCAGGACGGCACGAATCTCGTTCGGTCGCCTGGGTCATGGCAATCCCTCCGAAAAAGCCCCCTAGGTGGCGAGCACCCTCAAAACCTTCTTATCCGGAAAGCATCGCAAGGGTTTGCCGCTGGGTGCAGGCAAATCTCGTAGCAGCCCATGCCGCGGGCGACTGAAGCCGCCCGCTATCCTCGCTGCCGCGCGTTGGGCTGAACTATCCGCGCGCAATTTTATGCCAACTAGCCGCGGGCTTCCAGCCCGCGGCGGGGAGGCGATGCTCAAGGCGCGTTGTGTCTGGCTCAACCACAACAGCGCCCTGCGCCTCCCCCTCGCCACGTGACCGTTTCTACAACATTTGCGTGCACCCTTTGCCGCTGCTTCCATTGACAAGGGCTTCGGCTTGCGGTATCCTGCCTCGAGCGATGGCAGTTTCCTCATTTTTAAGTGTACAGAAGATGCTGCGATTTTGACCTTAGTCTAACATGAGGAGGGAGGACATGGCCTATGCAACTTCGGTCTCGGTGAAATCGGTGCGGGTACCGAGACCGTTCTATCGTTATGCCGGTTTTGTCCGGGTGGCCGACGCGGACGGACGCACCTGGACGCTGCCCATGCCGGGGACGGTCGCGCAATGGCTGCTCCCGGGTCAAAGGCTGCACCTTGAGCTGCAAGACCCTGATTCCGTGACCTTCGAAAATTACCGGCTGAAGGGCGA
>JAADEP010000188.1 GCA_013153335.1 Chloroflexota bacterium | reverse complement strand
GTCGCTTCTTAGGACGCGGCCCCGGTCCACAAGGTCACATTTGGCGGCGAGTTTCGCGCGCCCTTCCGCGCCCAAGCCCGAACCCGCGCAATCAAGCCAACGGGCGCATCCACCTTTCCCGGCTGAGCCAGACCTAACCCCACGCGGCGCTTCTGCCCGAGGGCACGCAAAGGTTGTAGAAAGGGTCAAGGGGCGAGGGGAGGCGGCCCGTAGCCATGGCCGCGCTCGCGTCGCCGCGGGCGCCGCGGGCTGGAAGCCCGCGGCTAGTTGGTATAAAATTTTGCACGCGAATTATCCAGCCCAACGTGGCGGCGTGTGGCGGCAAATTGCGGGCGGGTTTCGCCGCCCGCGGCAGGATGGTAGCCCGCGGCTAGTTGGCATAACATTGCACGCGGATTATCCGGCCCGCCGCGCGGGTGTGCGGTGATGAATTTTTAGCAAGCGAGCGAACAGGCGGCAAATTTGTAGCGGGCGGGTTTCGCCGCCCGCGGTCAAGCGCGGGTTTCGTCGCCCGCGGCATGGGCTCCTACGAGATTTGCCTGCACTCCCGCCCGCGGCCCCAAAGGCCGCGCGGGCTGGTGGTATACTGGAGCCGTAACGCGCGGGTCTCCGCGAGGCCTTGCGAGGAGGAGGGCGGTATGAAACGGGCCGTAAGCATCAGCTTGGGTTCGTCCAAACGGGATAAGCGGGTCGAGCTCGAGCTCTTAGGCGAAAAGGTGGTGATCGAGCGCATCGGCACCGACGGCGACCGCGAAAAGGCTGCCCAGCTTTTCCGCGAGCTCGACGGTAAGGTCGACGCGTTCGGCGTGGGCGGCGCGGACCTGGCCGCGGTGGTCGATGGCCGCGAGTACCCGCTGTATTCGGTCCTGCCCCTGGTCAAGGATGTCAAACACACGCCCTATACCGACGGCGCGGGGCTCAAAAATACCCTTGAGTATCGGGTCGCGTTCTTTATCGACGAGCACTTGGGCGACTATGTACGCGAACACGGGGGCAAAAAGGCCTTTATCACCGTCGGGGTCGACCGCTGGGGCATGACCAAATCCTTCGTCGACGCGGGCTACGAAACCATCTTTGGCGACTTTATGTTCGGATTGGGCTTGCCCATCCCCGTGCGCTCCTTGCGCACGCTAAAGCTGCTCGCGCGAATCATGCTTCCCATTGTGGGCCGCTTTCCGTTCGAATGGCTTTACCCCACCGGCGCAAAACAAGAGCAACGCATCCCCAAGTGGGAAAAGTACTACCGCTGGGCCACGGTCATCGCGGGCGACTGCCATTACATCAAGCGTCACCTGCCCGACCACCTGCCCGGCAAGATCATCGCGACCAACACGACCACGCCCGAAGACATTGAGCTCTTCCGCCGCGTGGGTATCAAATACGTGGTAACCACCACGCCCCGCTTGGATGGCCGTTCCTTCGGCACCAACATGATGGAAGCTGCGCTCATCGCGGTCGCGGGCAAGGGGCGTCGGCTCACGACCGAAGAGCTCAATGCGCTGATCGACCAATTGGGCCTGGAGCCTCAGCTTTTGGAACTATAACGCCAACCATCTGTATTGGGGAGGAGGGGGGATATGGTGCGACCAGCGTTCGATCCTGACGCGTGGTTTCACGGAACACCCGAGCCCCTCGCGGGCTTGCAGGAGGCGAAGATGAAAGCCATCGTCATGGCCGGGGGCACGCCCAGCCCGGACGATCCGCTGTACCCCTATACGCAAGGCCGGCCTAAAGCGCTGCTCGATATCGCGGGCAAGCCCATGCTGCAATGGGTCTTGGACGCGCTCAACGCGTCCCAAGCCGTGGACGGGCTCTTGGTCTATGGGGTGAACCCGCAAATGTACCCCTGGCGTGTCACCAAACCCGTGACATGGCGTTCAGACCGGGGGAGCATGGTCAAAAACATTTTGGCCGGCCTGGAGGAACTGAGCCACGACGAACCCGAAGATGCGTGGGTGTTGCTGGTCTCGGGGGATGTGCCCACGATCACCGGTGAGATCTTGGACTGGGCCGCGGAGAACGTGCGCCACTTCCCCACGGTGGATGTGGTATATCACGTGGTCGAGCGCCGCGTGATGGAACAGCGGTTCCCGGGTGTGCGCCGTACGTATCTTCGCCTGCGCGATGTTGAGGTGTGTGGCGGGGATGTGAACCTGGCTCGGGTGCGAGTGGGCAAACGGGACGACGACCTTTGGGATCGGCTCTATGCCGCGCGCAAATCCCCGCTGCGGCAGGCCGCGCTGGTCGGCTGGGGGACGCTGCTCAAAATCTTGCTGCGACGGCTTACGCTGGCCGAAGCCGTCGCCGAAGTGTCGCAGCGGCTGCGCCTGCCCGGCATCGCGGTGCTCTCGCCCTACGCGGAGCTCGCGATGGACGTGGATAAGCCCGAACACGTGGAAATCGTGCGCCGCGAACTAAGCCAACGCCAAGGTGAGGACACGTCCGTATGAAGGGCCTTGCCCAGATCCAAGCCTGGGATCAACGATGGGCAACCGCGCTGCAGGCGCCGGTCTACCGCTCGCGGTTCTGGCGCGGAGTCGCGCACGCGCTGGCCCACAGCGGCGATAGCCCGGTGGTCTTCGGTCTCTTGGCTTTGCTCGGATGGATGGGCCCGGAGGCCACACGCGGCCTGGCGTGGCGCGCGCTCGCGGCAGCGTTTGGGCTGGCAGTTTTCGTCACCGGGGTCAAATACATCCTTCGCCGCGAACGCCCCCACAGCCCTTGGGGCGGCGTGTATCGTAAAACTGACCCCCACGCGTTTCCCTCGGGGCACGCGGCCCGGGCCGCGCTGTTGGCAACCTTGGCCTGGCTTTGGCTGTCCCCAGCCCTCGCGCTCGGGGTCACGGTATGGGCCCTGGGCGTCAGTTGGGCGCGCGTCGCCCTCGGCCTGCATTACCCCACCGACGTGTTCGCGGGATGGGTTGTGGGCGTGCTCGCCGCGCTGCTGGTGGCCCAAGGCCCGGCCTGGTCTGACCTCATCCCAATGGGATAGCGGCCCGCGGCAGCCGCGCGAGGGCCGTGCTTCAACCCTGCGCTGGACGAGGTGTACGATGAGCGTCCAGGAGCTCTCTTCCCCTCTCCTTGAGGAATTGCGAACCTCGGGTGTGCCCTTCCGACTCTTTGTGCACCCCGAACCCCCGAAGGATCTGGCCCGCGCGGCCCGTGAACGTGGCCAAGCCCTCCACCAAGTTGTCCGGAGCATTTTGTTTCGCGATGCGGATCACCGCTTCATCTTGCTCTTACTGCCCGGGGGCTACCGCGCGGACTGGGCCACGCTGCGCCGTTATTTGGGACAGCGCCGCCTCACCCTCGCGACGCCCCAAGAGGTCAAGGAAGTGACGGGCTACCCCATCGGCGCGGTCGGCCCGCTCGGCCTGCGCCAGCCCGTGCGCCTGCTGGTCGACGAACGGGTGTTGGAGCCCGAGGAAATCTCGATGGGCAGTGGCCTGCGCGGGGTCGCGGTCATCCTACGCAGCCAAGATCTGCGCAAGTTGCTCGAGGGCCGGGCCGAATGGGGGCGATTCGGCACACCCCAGGCCCCGGCTTCCTAGCACGATGAATACACGCAGGGAGGGGCATCGCTTTGGAGAGGAGGGCGTATGAACCGTCGCGCATGGCTGGTAGCGCTCTTGATCAACGCGGGCGTTTCGCTCAGCATCACACTACTCGTGCTCTGGTGGTGGGAACGGACGCACCCCCTTCCGACCCTTGAAGCGCCTTTGGTTAGGCCAGGGGGTCCGGCGGATGCGGAGGCCCCTCAAAGCGCGGGCGGGTTCGCTTATGTGGTTCAAGAAGGCGATCGATTGCCCGCGCTCGCGAAGCGCTTTGGGGTGGACGTGCAACAACTGCGCACGATCAACCACTTGGTGACCGACGACTTGCAGCCCGGGCAAGTGTTGATCATCCCGGGCACGCCCCCACCAACAACCCAAGGAGACCCCAAGGCCGTGCACGTGGTTGGGGTTTTGGGCGCGGGCGTCCTGGCCGACGAACACGTCCGGCTGCAATATCAAGGCCAGGCGCCCATCAATCTGCAATCCTGGACCCTCGAGGACGAAGACGGGCATCGCTTTGTCTTTCCTTCGCTCGTCCTCTATCCGCAAGGCGCGGTGAACGTGTGGACGAAGCCCGGGACGAACACGGTTATTCATCTTTATTGGGGGCTCACGCAAGCCATCTGGGAACCCGGGGAAACGTTGACCCTGCGCGACGCCCAGGGCCAGGTGGTGACCACGTACGTTGTGCCCCAAGCGTCCCAAGACCAATAACGCGAGCTGAACGCGGCTTGTAGCGCTATTTTTTAGGAAGGTGCCATGGCCTATCCGCTGCGTGTGTATGCACTCCCAGCTCGGGAATATCCGCCGGAGGTCATCGCGGTTGCGTTCGCGAAGACTTCGCGGTCGCCCGAGCCTTTTGACGTGATCGCGCAGGAAGTCTCCCTGGCCCAAAGCGCGGCGTTCCACGAGAAATGGGTCATCGGCTATGGACACGCGTCTGTGGCCGAACACGCGGTGCTGCACATTGCCATTGAGAACGCCTCGCGGCTGGCCCTTGAGGTGCTCGAGTCCGCGCGCCTGGCCTCGTTCACCGAAAAGTCCACCCGTTACCAAAAGTGGGATCCCGACGCGTTTTTGCGGCCTCCGGAACTCCGCGGGCACGCGCTCGAAGCGCGCTATGAGGCCACGGCCCGGCATCTGTTTGCGACGTATCAGGCGATCCAAGGGCCGGTACAACAAAGGATGCGGCAGCTCTACCCACCCCGTCCCGATGAGCCCCCGGAACGCTGGGACCGCCGGGTGCGCACCAAGTACATGGACGTCTGCCGATTTTTGCTCCCGGCCGCAACGCTAGCCAATGTGGGCATGACCAGCAACGCGCGCGAGCTGGCGCACACCTTGCGCAAGATGCTCGCGCATCCCCTGGCCGAGGTGCGCCAACTGGCCGAACGCATCCAGGCCGTAGCCCAGCACGAAGCACCCACGTTGGTCCGCTACGTCACGGCCGACCGCGCGACGCAACAGGCCCTGGCCCAGCTGACCGCCGCGCTGCCGCGTCACGCGCATCAGGCAACCCGCGCGGAGCCGGGCGTGCGCCTGCTCCGCTGGGATTCGGAAGACGAGATCCGGGTGCTCGCGGCCGCGCTCTTTCGGGTGGGCCAATGGGGGTATGACGAGGCCCTTGCCTACGTGCGCGGCCTCGCCCCTGCCGCGCGTCAGGACCTGGCCCAGGCGATGCTGGCGCATCTGGGCCGGCACGATATCCCTCTGCGCGAGTTGGAGCACGCGTGGTACACCGCGGAGGTGGTGCTCGATCAAGGCGCGTTTTATGAACTTAAGCGGCACCGGATGATGACCTTAACCGCGCAACCGCTCCACACCCGTCTGGGCTATGTGCTGCCTCGGGCCATCGAAGAAGCGGGTGTGGCCGCGCAATATCACGAGGCTATGCGGCGCGCGGCCCAAACCTA
>JAADEP010000219.1 GCA_013153335.1 Chloroflexota bacterium | reverse complement strand
CCTGCCAAGCGAAGTGGCCTGCGGGCTCATCAGTATGGGCCGATCGGTCTGATCAGCCTTGTTTATATCCCGACGTTGCAAGGCTTCTTTGAGCGCTCTCTTGAGGTTCTTGATATACATTTAGCATCTTTGCGAAATACGTTACCTTCTGACGCGGAAATCATTGTCTGGGATAATGGGAGTTGCCCAGAAGTTGTCCAGTATCTCCGTCAACAGCTTGAAAGCAAAGCAATTGATTACCTTTTCCTCTCACGCTTCAACTTGGGCAAAACTGGAGCTTTGAATTGGTTATTCCCGGCATTACCCCATCCATGGATCGGTTACACAGATAGCGACGTTTACTTCATGCCTGGCTGGTGGGAAGCCACCCAACAACTTTTTGAGGCCTTTCCGCAGGCGGGCATGGTGAGCGCACAACCCGGGTTCTTCGATGTGCTTCGGGGCGAAAGTCAAATGGTGCAGCTGGTTAAGAAGGCCGGTTTCCAGCCTGTCACTATACAAGCACCTCTTGACGAGTACACTCTATATCTACAAGGTTTGGGAAAAAGTCGCCAGAATCTCACTCCGCCCTCCCTGCCCGTCATCCAAAATGGTTCAGTACAGGCCGTGCTCCGCGCGACGCATATGCAGTTTGTCATGCCTCGAGACGTAGCCCAACGGGTCGTACCGCTCCCTGTACGAGGCGCGCTTCATCGGGATGATGATCGAGAACTCCACAAACGCGTCGAGCAGCTCGGGCGGTGGCAGCTTTCAACCTTGAAGTCTTACGTCTACCACATGGGGAACACGCCCTGGCATCCAACGCCGGAGGCATGGGCGTCTCACGCCCAGCCCCAGAATACCGCCACCCCCGCCGAGGATGAGAATCTCGGCTTCAAGCGTAAAGTCTTCCGCGCCGCACAACGTCTGATCCGAAGTGCGAATCCCGTCCAAAAGCGCGTGGAGCGTCTCTATCACCTACTCTTCCGGCTGCTCTACGAGTGAGGTTTGCGTAGGGGACTGGGGGTGGCAATCGACGTGCCGCCAGGCTTGAAACAACGCGCGCAACGCCTCCTCGGGCACACGACCCGTGACTTCAAGGCGAAAACCGCGCTCGGTTTCCGGACAGTACCACGTCAGCGCCCATTGGGGTGTTGGTTGGCGACGCCATGGCGGCCCGCGCCGAACCGTGCGTTTAACCAGCGTTCCCGCGTGGCCAACGCCCAGGGGCCAACGCTCGCCTTCGGCTGCGCGCGAGGTGGGCTTGGGCAGCACGCGAAGGTGAAACTCAAGCAGCCAGGGCTCTTGCTCGTGGGCCAAGACATACCACGCGTCGGCCGAGGCGACCCACGTTTGCCCGCGGCGCACGTGGGTCGCGTGGATCTCCGGATGTGAAAACCCGCGCTGGATCCGCCAGCCCTCGGGAAGGGTTAGGTGTAAGAGGTGGGCCGGACCAAAGACGAAGTTGTCGAGATAAATCGGAATAACCTGAACATCGGCAGGTGGCGTCGCCAAGGCTTCCCTTCCTTCTATGTACGAAAGAAAACGGGGCGATCGCCCGTCGACCGCCCCGAAGCGGACTCTAAGCCCTTGCCTTCAGGTTTGGGGTTCGGCAAATAGGTATTCGGCCGCGCGGCGCAGCATGGGCACCCCGCGCACCTCGGTTTCAAAGAGCGGCACCACCGCGCGCACCAAAGGCCCAAAGCGTTCGTGAATCTCTTGCATGTAGTGTTGTTGCATCTGCACCCGGTTCTTGACAAACTCATCCGCATCTTCAGGCACGCTCTGAGGATCGATGTACATATTTACAATCACGCCGCCGATGGGAATACCAAATTCGGTAAACCAGTGAATGAAGCGGCGAATCACCGCGATGGGGAGCGCTTCAGGCAGCGTCACGAAGAAAAAGGCGGTAAGCTCCTCATCGGTCAAAAGCGCTTTCGCCCGCTCGATGCGCTTTTGGAACGTGATCAGATACTCCATAAGCGGGTCTTTCTCTTCCTTCTTGCGAGAAAACGAAAGCCTCAGGCGCATCTGCTGAGCTTCCTTGCGGCTTTGCACCATCTTGTTGACCCAGAGCGAATACACGGCCGACATGCCCAAAAGCCGACGGGCGTTCGCGGTTGGAGCTGTGTCAAAAACATAGACTTCGTACTCGTCCCGAAACATCAGGTCAATCATATTCTCGAACATCGCGGACTCTTCAAAGGCCGGATTCATGGTGGCTGACTCAATGAACTCATCCGCACGCCCCTTGATGTCCGCGTATTTGAGGAACCACTCGATTTTCTCGCGGATATCGCGCTTGGAGCGTTCGATGGTCTCTTTGGTGTCGATCTCGTACGCCCACAGGTTTTCCACCCCTTCGACCGGGGTTGGGCGACCAAAGACATCTTGCCCCAACATGCTCGACAAGCTGTGCACCGGGTTCGTCGAGGCCAGCAGCACTCGTTTGCCCCGTTGAGCCATCGCGACCGCGGCCGCGCCTGCCATAACCGTCTTTCCAACCCCGCCTTTTCCGCCGAAGAAGAGGTACTTCATGCGCGGGTGCTCATCCATAAACGCGCGCATGCTCTTTTCAATCGGGATGGGTACCTTCAAAGATAACGTTTGGGCAGGCATCATGGCAGCTTCTCCTCGCCGAAGAGCAGTTTGGCCATGCGCGCGATCATGTCCAATCCTGTGACATCGCGCTCCAACTCCGGCACTTCGGCCAGTACTTCATCGCCGAAACGCTCATAAATCTCCTGGATGTACTTCTGCTGCATTTGGTAGCGGTTGCGCAAATATTCCGGTGCGTGGGGCGAAAGCGCAACCTCTTTAGGGATGACCCGGTTGAGGATATAGCCGCTAATCGGCACGTTGTACTTCGCGAA
The DNA here is from genome assembly GCA_013153335.1 of Chloroflexota bacterium. Lineage (GTDB taxonomy): Bacteria > Chloroflexota > Anaerolineae > Anaerolineales > DRMV01 > JAADEN01. The sequence goes on along the minus strand of JAADEP010000219.1, from coordinate 2,649 downwards.
CAATTCCGCGGCCTTGAGCGTATCCAGGATGACCATTCGTTCAGGCACCAAGACGAAGAAGAACGCCGTCTTCTCTTTGTCCGTCAGGATTTTCGAGGATGTCGATATACGATGGCGAATGTACTGGAGCTCCTCAAGGATTTTGTCTTCCTCCAGCGTTTGGTCGCGGCGAACCCGCGCGGCCATGCGAGCGTATTCTTGCATCTCTTCCCGCAGCTTCGTAATCTTGCTGATCCATTGGTCATACACGCTAGCCATGCTGAGGTAATACAGGGCGTGGCCCAGCGGAACCAGGTCATAGATATAGTAGTCGTACTCGCCGGCCAGCACGATATCCACCACTTGGTCGAAAATCGCGGATTCTTCCATGGCTGGCTCAGCGGCCGCGGCCTGAATGTAGGACTCGATTTCCTCCGGGATTTCGTCGAACCCGTACATATCCCGGATTTTTTGTCGGATTTCCTCTTGATAAGCCCGGATGTGACTGTCCGCGTCGATCTCCTGCGCGTACAAATTGGGGATAATCTCGACCGGGCCCTTGCCGTAAATATCCCGTTGGAAGATATCCGAAAGCGAGGCTTGCGGGTCGACCGAGAAAACGAGGACCTTCTTGCCTTGTTGGGCAAGCCAGTAGCCCGTCGCGGCGGAAAACGTGGTCTTGCCTAAGCCCCCTTTACCACCATACATAATGTAACGACGTTCGGGGTGCTCAATAAACATTCGCGCGAGCTTTGTCATGGGTCACCTCTCCCACGCGGACGGCGCGTTAGGCGAGCGCGTCCGTGAGATCCTTTTCGCGTAACATGCGGCGCTTCCAGGTCGAAATTTGGGGCACCACATAGGGCAGCAGGCGCAAGCTGTAATACGGCGGAAGGATGGGTACGCCCAGCATATCGCCCATAGTAATCAAAATAAACAAGTGCTCCATGCTGCCCCGGGTCTTGAGCGCGTGCCGCGCCATTTCATGGCTGGCCATGCCGTAGATAAAGTCGACCAGCTGATCCCGCATCTTTTTCCAGAAGGGTAGCTTCTCGGGCGTCATCGTTCACCTCCTACGTCGGAGCTGGGCCGCCTCCAGGGTGCTCGCCATGCGAGGCGTTCCGTCGAAGGGAAGGAGCCGCGTTGGTGGCGTTCCCTCCCGCGGCCATCCACGAGCGCGCAAGAGTTGGCTAAGGTGCTGATGCAGCGCGGGCTCCGCGTCCCAGCCGCAGAAGCGAGCCCCATCTTCAACCAAAAACCCGGGCAAAGGCCGCAGCCGGTAGCGCAGGCGCTTCCACAAGCCCAAGGGGCTCTGAACGTCGATCCAACGCAAGCGCACCCATGGGCCGTAAAAAGCCTGAAACGCGCGCACCCATTGGCGAAGATGCTCGTATTCCGTCTTCCACGGCTCGGGATAGGCGTTGAAGTCCTCCTCGTAAATCCGATACATGACCTCTACATCCGTATGACGCAAAAAGGCCTCACAATGGCGACAATGACGAAACACGATCAACACGGGTGCGACCACGTCCAGACGTAGAGGCCGTACGGACATAAAGCCTCCGAAGCGGGGCCGGGGCGGCTAGGCAACCCCGGCCCCGGGGATCTCTCAGTCGCCAACAGTGGCTGCGCGCGCTTCATTGAAGGAGCGCAAACCGTCGAGCAACATCATGACCGCGGCGAATGTCATGTATAACCCGAAGCCTGCGGTGATCAAATTCCCCACGATGAAGCCCATCTTGATGTCGCCCGATTGCATCGAAAGGTAAATACCTTTGTAAAGCGCGTTGTAAATCGACACATAGAGGAGCGCGGCCAGGGTGGTCAGATACATGAACAAGCCTGGGTAATAAGCCCAGTTGTAGGGGCGACGTTGTCGGGCCAGCCAAATCGAGATCAAGAGCAACGCCATGCCCGCGAACAATTGATTCGAGCCGCCGAAGAGCGCCCAAATCCACTGCCAGAACCCGAAGATGACCAGGAACAGGGTCAACAGGACCGCGACCATGGTCCCGAAGTGCGGGTTCTTGAAGGCCGGGATTTTGTCGCCCAGCAATTCGGCTGATGCGACGCGCATGAAGCGCAATACCAATTGCATCACGGTTAGGGCCATCACGACCAAGAAGATCATCGCGATGGACTGACCCAACGCCTCCGGTACGTGGATGACGGCCATGAACTTGGCCATCCCCACCGCGAACACGGCGGCCGCGCCTTTGACCAGCTTATAGTTTTGCGCGGGGTCATAAAAGCCCGCGGTGACGCCAATGGTCGCGGCGAAGATCACGGATAAGATGCCCAGGATGGCCTCGGTATACATCGCGCCACCGGCCACGGGGAGCGCGTCGGTCTCCTTTTCCAGCTGGCGGGCCGTACCCGAGGTCGAGACCAGCGAGTGCCATCCTGAGATGGCGCCGCACGAGATGGTCACAAAGAGCAGCGGCCATAGCGGTCCTAAGTGCGGTTGCACAAAGGTCACGAAGGCCGGGATTTCAAAGGACGTGTTGACCGCACCGTTGAAGGTGCCCACGACCAAGCCGAGCACCGAAGCGATGACGCTGAAGATCACGAACCAGAAGGCTGTGTAATTCACCGGCTGGGCAAAGCGCCAGATGGGCAAGACCGAGCCCAAATAACAAAAAGCCAGCATCACGATGGCCCAGAAGAAGT
>JAADEP010000024.1 GCA_013153335.1 Chloroflexota bacterium | reverse complement strand
TCATTTTGCCTGACATCGATGGGTATGAGGTCTTTCGGCAAATCCGGTCCAACCCGCGCACCGCGCACATCCCGGTGATCTTTCTAACCCAACGGGATGAACGCTATTCCCGTTTGCAAGGTCTGGAAATGGGCGCGGACGATTACATCACCAAGCCGTTTGACCCTGATGAATTGCGCCTGCGCATCAAGAACATCCTCAAGCGCATTGAGCGGGAACGCCTCACCGACCCGCGCACCCACTTGCCTTCGGGTCGCTCGATCGAGGAATACCTGCGCCGTATTATCCGCCGCAAAGATTGGGCGCTGATTGACATTTGGATCCGCAATTTTGACGCGTTTCGTGAGGTCTACGGCTTTATCGCAGCCGACGACGCCCTCCGTTTCGCCGCGATTTTGATCACCCAAATCATGGATCAGATGGGTAAGGAGGACGACTTCATCGGCCATCCGGCCGAGTCGAACTTCATCATCGTAACCGATGAGCACCGGGCCACGCGCATTGCGGATCACCTTAAGGCCCGCTTTGATGAAGAGGTCAAGACCCTGTACAACTACATTGACCGGGAGCGCGGCTACATCTTGCGCAAGAAGGAAGACGGCACCGAGGAAAAGGTGCCTTTGATGACGTTGGATATCGGCATTTTGAACGCGCGCGAGTACGATTTCGCGGACATCCGCGAGATTACCGAATTGGCCGCGCAAAGCCATTCGAAGGACCGCTGGTAAGCCCCGCCGCGCGTCGGTGGGACCCGTTTCAACGAGGCGGCTGGCATGGCTCTATCGGATACCGCGCCTTTAACGCAACCCATTGCCCGGGGTTCGGCTGCGGGCGCAGCTTCGAGTTTGGACGCTTGGTTGCGGCTGGCCCAGGCGCCGAACGAGGCCGCGCTCTTGCGCGAAGTGCTGCCTGCCCTCGCGCGCCTGGTGCCTTTGGACCGGGCCGCGCTGTGGTTGCAAAAGCGCGATCGCCTGATCGCGAGCCAGGCGCTGGGCTTCGCGGCCAACAATTCCCCCATTGGTCTTGAGGTCAACATCCGCGATAGCCGCTTGTTCCGCGAAGTCCAACGAACCCACGAGCCGTTGTATATCCCCGACGTTACCGATAGCCCTTTCTTCCCTACGCTGGGGGATGTGGAATATCGCACCTGGCTCGGCGTGCCCATCGCGGAGGGTCCGGACGCGGCGATCTTGGGCTTGTTGGTCCTTGAGCGCCGGGAGCCGCACGCGTATCAGCCCGAAGAGGTCGCGTTGGCCCACCAGGCTGCGCAATATATCGCACACCTGCTCGCGCAGCACCGCCGTCTGCAGCAGGCGCAACAGCGCGCGCAAGAGGCTGAGGCCCGCGCGCGGCAGCTCGCGTTGCTGCACCAAGTGATCTCCGACCTTTCCACCAGCCTGGAGCCCCCGACGTTGTGGCAACGCGCGGCCCGCCATTTGTTCACCGCGCTCCAGGCCGACCACTTGGCCGTCCTCACCTGGGAGGACGACCCAGGCCAGGCTCGCTTGGTCACCGAATTTCCTCGAGCGGCTTTGGGCGAACCCGGGCAGCCCATCCCCGAAGCCCAAGCGCTCTTGCAGCATTTGGCCCATAGCAAGCGCTTGCTGCACACCCGGACCCCGACCCAGGAGCCCGGGCTGGCTGCCCTCGCGGCGCGCGTGCCTGTTCACGACGCGAGCGGGCTCGTGGTCCCTGTGCACGACCCGGAGGACCATTTCTACGGCGCGTTTCTGCTGTGGCGCGAGCAGCCTTTCACGGCCGACGAGATGCTGCTGGCCCGGACGTTGGCCCAACAGACCGCGAGCAGCTTGCAAAACGCGCGGCTATACAACATCACCCGACGTTTGACCGAGGACTTGGAGCGCCGCGTGGCCGAACGCACGGCCGCGCTGCAGCGCGAACAGCATCGGGCTCAGCTTTTGGCCCATATCTTCGCGGAATTGGCCAGCAGCCTGGACCTGGACCACATCCTCGACCGCACGCTGCAAGTGTTGCTCGAGGGCCTGGGCGCGGTCCAAACCGCGGTGGTCTTGTGGGATATGGACACGCATCAGGCCTTATGGCGCGCGGGGCGGGGGCGCTATAAGCCGCCCTACGGTGGCAAGAAGCTCGATTTGCCCTTCCACGACCCGTGGATGCGCACGCTGGTGCTCCAACGCCAACGCTTGCTCATTGACCCCGATACCCCCTGGCCGCGGGTGTGGCGCGAGACCTTTGGCCAGTATCCCGCGGGTGTCGCGGTGCCCCTGCTGCACGGCGCGGAGAGCCGCGGCGGGCTGTTCATCTTCCTCGATGAGCCCCGCGACTGGTCTGAGGATGACCTGGACCTCATCCAGGTGACCGCGATGCAGATCGCGACCGCGATCCAGAACGCGGAGCTGTTCCAGCTCATTCAAGAGCACGCGATCGAAACCGGCCAGATGCTGCGGCAGCAGCAGATCGAAGCGAGCCGCATGCGCGCGATCCTCGAAGCCGTGGCCGACGGCATTTTGGTGACCGACGTGCACGGCACCGTGACCTTGGTCAATCCGTCGGCCGAGCGCTTGCTGGGCATCGCGGCCGAGGACCTGCTCGGCCAGCCTCTGGAGCGCTTTCGGGGTTTGTTCGGTGCCCAGGGACAGGCGTGGTTGAGCAACATCCGCAAGTGGTCGCAAAATCCTGAATCTTACAAGCCGGGCGAGGTCGCAGCTGCCCAGATCGAGCTCGAAGATGGCCGGGTGCTTTCGGTGCACCTTTCGGCCATGATCGACCGGCACCAAGGTTTTATCGGCACGGTCTCGGCCATCCGGGATATCACGCACCAGATCGAGGTCGATCGGATGAAATCCGAGTTCGTGGCTACGGTGAGCCACGAGCTGCGCACGCCTTTGACCGCGATCAAAGGTTATGTGGATTTGCTTCTGCGACCCCAAATTTTGGGCGAGCTCGGGCCTCGACAGCGCAAAGCCATTGAGGTGATCCACCGGCACGTGAACCGACTCATCCACCTGGTCAACGACTTGCTCACCCTGTCTCGGCTGGAATCTGGGCGCATTCGGCTTGAGCCCCGGCCCGTGGATTTGCGCTCCATCCTGCAAGATATTGTGGAAGACTTTCAACGCCAGATGCGCGACAAGGGCCGGGATATCACCGTGCGCCTGGCCCCGCTGCCCGAGGATTTGCCTCAGGTCTACGCGGACCCCCAGCGCGTGCAGCAAATCGTGGCCAACTTGGTCGAGAACGGCTGTCGCTACACGCCCGACGGCGGCACGGTCACAGTCGGCGCGCAAGACCAGGGGGATGGGTTCGTGCGTGTATGGGTCCAGGACACGGGCATCGGCATCAAGCCCGAAGATCAGCCACGCATCTTTGAGCGCTTTTATCGGGGCGAGCACCCCCTGGTCATCAAAACTGCGGGCACAGGATTGGGCCTTTCGATCGTCAAACAGTTGGTCGAAATGCACGGCGGACGTATCTGGGTCGAAAGCGAGGGCGTCCCGGGCCAAGGGAGCACCTTTTTCTTCACCTTGCCCGTGGCCTCAACCGAGGCCGAGGCATCGCCTACGCCTAGCGGGGAGGAGGCCTGATGGCGCGCATTCTGATCGCCGAGGACGAACCCGATATTCGTGAGTTGATCGCGTTTCTCTTAGAGCTGGAAGGCCACGAGGTGCTTCAGGCGCAAGATGGTTTGGAGGCCGTGGAGCAAGCCCGCCGCGAAAAGCCTGATTTTATCTTGCTGGACGTGCGCATGCCGCGCATGACGGGCTACGAAGCCTGCCGCATCATCAAGCAAGATCCGGCTTTGGGGCACATCCCAGTGGTGTTTTTGTCGGCCAAGGGCCAAGAGGCCGAGGTGCAAGCGGGTTATGACGCGGGTGCGGACGCGTATTTGCTCAAGCCCTTTGAGGCCGAAGACCTAATCCAGACGGTCAACCGGTTTGTAGGACAGGCGTAAGCATGAGCGCGCTTTTGCTGGAAAATCGCATCTTTCTGCATTATGAAGTCCTGGGTCGCGGCGCGCCCCCGGTGTTGTTTTTGCATACTTGGGTGGGTTCGTGGCGCTATTGGCTCGGGACAATGCAGGAAGTTTCGCTTCGCAACCGGGCTTACGCGCTGGATTTTTACGGCTACGGCAGCAGTTTGGGGCAAGCGCCGCCCAGCGCGTCGCTGGACGCGTTTGTGGACCAGGTGCGTTCCTTTATGGAAGCTTTGGGCGTGGTGGATGTGGTGTTGGTCGGGCATGGGCTGGGGGCAGCCGTGGCTCTAGCTTTGGCTACACAAGAGCCGGAGTGGGTGCAGCGGGTGATGACCATTGGGCTGCCGTTGAGCATGGACTGGGCTCGCGGTTTGCCCCGCCGTGCGGCCGAATTTTGGCCTTGGCTCACGACCGACCGCAAGGCTGTGCTGCCGGTTCAGCAAGATAGCGAGCGCATCACCGAAACGACCCTGGACGCGGCGCTGCGCGCGACCGCGGAGAGCGATCTTTTGCGTTTGGCGCGCGAGGTTGAGCAGCCCTGGCTCGCGATTTACGGCCAGGAAGATCCGGTTTATCAGGACGTGCTGCGTTTGGGTAACCGGCGTTGGCCTTTGCCCACGTCGCCTTACCACCACGTTTTGGCTATTCCGCAGGCCGCGCACTTTCCCATGCTCGAGCAGCCGCGGCTGTTCTATCGTCTCCTCAAAGAATTCCTCACCCTCCCGCCATGGGAAGACCTTCGCAATCTCCAATTGCGGGATGAATGGCGTCGTCGCTTTCGTTAACGCATCCCCTCGCTTGGGTGCAGGCTGTTGCCGATGGCCTATTTGGGGCGGACTCGGGCTGTGGTTGCTCTTGGTCGGCCTCGTAGGGCCTGGGCCTTCGCGTTTGCGGAAACCGGTCACGTGCTTGCAGCAGCCCGGCCAGGTCGTTGAAGCCCGGGTCCCTACGCAGCACATACCGCCAGCGACCGAGCTGCGGGTGCTTATCTATTTGCCGCCTTGTTATCAGGCCCATCCCCCGGAGCCTTATCCTCTGCTGATTTTGTTCCATGGCCAAAATTACACCGCGGATCAGTGGGTGCGTTTGGGCGTGCCTCAGGCTTTGGACGAGCGCATCCGTCAGGGGCTCGCGTCGCCGTTGTTGGTGGTGATGCCCGAAGAGCCGCGGGCGTTGAACTGGACCCTGCCGCCTGACAACGCGTTCGACCAAGCGGTCGTCGACGACCTGCTGCCCTGGCTCGAGGCCCATTATCCCGTGAGCACCGAGCGAACCCAACGGGGTGTGGGCGGGCTTTCGCGCGGCGCGGGCTGGGCTGTGCGCATCGGCCTGCAACATTGGGAGACGTTCGGGGTCATCGGCGCGCACAGTCCGGCCATCTTTTGGGGGGATGGTTCGCGGCTGCTCGGTTGGCTCGAAGCCATCCCTGAGACCGCCTTGCCCCAGGTCAGCATCGACATCGCGGATTACGACCGGGATGAGATCATCCAGGCGGCTACTACCCTCGAGGACCTGCTGGTCGCGTTCGACGTTCCGCACCGGTGGCGCTACAACGTCGGTCGCCACGACGAAGCTTACTGGCGCCGCCAGGTCCCCGACTATGTGGCTTGGTATGTGCGCGCGTTGGG
>JAADEP010000164.1 GCA_013153335.1 Chloroflexota bacterium | reverse complement strand
GCAATGACTTCCGCGTACACCTGGCCCGTGGTGACGTTGCACGCGCGGTTGAGGCGCACATCCATAAAACGCTCATAATGCCCCAGATCCAAATCCGTCTCCGCGCCATCATCCAAGACGAATACTTCCCCATGCTGGTACGGGCTCATCGTCCCTGGGTCGACGTTGAGATATGGATCCAGCTTCTGGGCCGCGACGCGAAAACCGTATTCCTTGAGCACGCGTCCTAGCGCCGCGGTGGTGACGCCTTTCCCAACCGAGCTGAGCACGCCCCCTGTGACGAAGATATACTTGCGCTGTGTCGCCATGCTCGCCTCCACCAAATCAAACTGGGCTTGGTCCCACGAAGGGCCAAAAGAAAACGCCGGGTGGGACGTCAAAAGACCCGACCCGGCGTACACTCCGGGGTGGGGTTAAGGGTGGAAGTTTGGACAACGGCAAATCCCCATCCCAACCCGGCCACTCGCTCATCACGATTCAAGTTTACCATAAGAACACCCTTTACCCGGGGGATGTGCATAACCAACCTTGCTCATGATCGCTTCGCGTAAGAAGCGCGAGAGCGCGAGGACTCGCTTCGGGTCGGCGCTTCTGGACGGCTGGAAGCAGTTCTGCTACACTAAACAGGACAGCACGCCGGGTTGAATCTGGGTTTTATTTCAAGGTTTTGACGCTGGCTACGGGGCCGGCCTCGTGGTACGTCACGACGACCCGGCTGGAACAACCGGCCGGGGTCGGATGATTCTCGTCGGGGTATGGAGAGGTGTTCATGCGTGGGTCAAGGATGCTCGTTTTCTTTTGGGGCTTGCTCGTGCTCCTCATTGGGGGTGGGTGCCAGGCCGAAGCGTCGGTCACGCCGTTGACCTTGCCGAAGCCCACGGTCACCCCCCTGAGCCCGCCAACGCCCGCGGTGCGCGTGGTCACACCGACCGCGCCGCCGCCTCCGCCGCCGGTGTTGGTGGTGTGCATGGGCCGCGAGCCCCGGTCGCTATATCCCTACGCGGCCGATTTGAGCCTCGAAGCGCGTAACCTCTTGGCCGCGCTGTATGAGCCCCTTTTCCTCCCCGATGGCAAGGGCGGCTGGGAGACGCGCGTGCTGGAACGAGTGCCCAGTCTGGAGAACGGCGACGCGCGCGTCGAAAGGGTCACTGTGCGCCTGGGCGAACGTCTGGTCGACGCGGAAGGCCGGGTAACCGTGCTCCAGCCTGGTGTGCGCTATCGCCCGCCAGGATGCCGTGAAGATGCGTGCCTAAAGACCGTCGACGAAGAGACAGACAGCATTGAAACCGAGCGCCTGGTGGTGCAGTTTCGCTTGCGCCCAGGGCTGCATTGGGCCGATGGCCAGCCCGTGACCGCGGACGATAGCGTGTTCGCGTTTGAACTCGAAGCCGCGTCCGAAACTCCGCGGCCCAAATGGTACACCGACCGTACCGCATCGTATCGAGCCGTGGATGAACGCACCGTCGTCTGGACCGGGCTGCCCGGGTATTTCGCGCCGGACTACATGCGCCGGTTCTGGATGCCGTTGCCGCGCCACCGCTGGGGCGACAAAAGTCCCCAGCAGCTGCTGACCGACCCCGAAGCTGCGCGCCAACCTTTGGGCTGGGGGCCTTATCAAATCGCGGAATGGAAGCCAGGCTCCGGGACCCTGCGCCTCACGCCCAATCCCTATTACGAGCCCAAGCCCTATTTCACCGAAATCGTGGTGCGCTTTGTGGGGAACGACCCCGACACCGCGTTGGCTCATTTGATGGCCGGCACGTGCGATGTTGTCTCCCAGACCACGGGGTTAGAAGAGCAATGGTCTTTGCTTTTGGCCCTGGCCCAAGTAGACCAAGCCCGGGTGGACGTGGTGCCCAGCGCGTTCGCGTTTGAGCACATTGGCCTGATTCTGCACCCGGTCGCGCACGACGACGGGTTTCAATACCGTGATCCGCCCGGGTTGTTCGTCGATCCTCGCACCCGGCAAGCGCTGGCGCTGTGCCTCGACCGGGAGGCCCTGGTGCGCGATCTGCTGCGCGGGGCCGCGCCGGTGTTGCACAGCTACGTCCCCGAAGACTATCCGACCTTCAACCCCGACGTCCCGCGCTACCCATACGACCCAGCGAAGGCTCGAGAACTTTTGGCCGAAGCAGGCTGGGTCGACGATGACGAGGACCCCACCACACCTTTGGTCTTCCAAGGTCGCAATCGGTGGATCCCCGCGAACACGCGGCTGCAGTTCACGTTGCTCACCACCACCGCCCCTCTGCGCCAGGCCCTGGCCGAGCGGGTGAAGCACGATTGGGCCCAGTGTGGTGTCGAGGTCGACGTCCGCGCGCTGGAGCCCGAGACCCTTTTCGCGCCGGGGCCTACAGGGCCGGTCTTCGGGCGCCGGGCCCAAGCGGCCTTGTTCGCGTGGTCGGTCGACCCCGTGACCGCGTGCCGGCTGTGGCTTTCCGAGGCCATCCCCGGGCCGCCTGAGACCAGGGTGGAGGACGTGGCTTGGATGCCCGACGAGCTAGGGCCTGAACGAGACGCGTTCGCGCTGGATTGGAACGGCTGGAACTATTACGCGTACGCCAATCCCGACCTCGACCGCGCGTGCCGCGCGGTACTCTTCAACCTGCCCGAGACGCGCAGCTTCGCGGAAGGGCAAGCGGCCACGCAGGCCATCCTCATGGAAGACTTGCCCTTCATCCCGCTGTATCCGCGCTTGCGCTTCTTGGCCTATCGCCCGAACGTGTGCGGCCCCCAATTGCGGCCCGACGTCGCGCTGGAATGGTGGAATATCGGGGAGTGGGCCATGGAGCCAGGATGCGCCAACCCTTAATCCAACCTCGAACGCAGAAGAAGTTTCGCGGTACAATTTCCCCGTTGATGGGGCTCAATCCAAAAGGTAGGGAGATATCGCATTGCAACCGCTCGCCTTTGTCCAACTTGTCCAGACCGAACTTGAGCAGGTCGAAGACCTGCTGGCTGCCCAAGCGGACGGATATCATCAGGACCTACAAGCCGCGCTGCGTCATTTGCTTCAGGCCGGCGGCAAACGTTTACGGCCTGTGGTCGCTCTGTTGATGGGACGCCTTTTGACCGCGCCCATCGACCGGCTCATTATTTTGGCCGCGGCCCTGGAGATGCTGCACACCGCCACTTTGGTGCACGATGACCTGATCGACGGCGCGCTCCTCCGCCGGGGTATCCCGACGCTGAACGCGCGTTGGTCCCCCGCGGCCACGGTGCTGACGGGCGACTTCTTGTTCGCGCGCGCGGCCAAACTCGCGACCGACACCGGCTCGCTCCACGTAATGGATTTGTTCACCCGAACCCTGGCCGTGATCGTCGACGGCGAAATCCGGCAATTGTTCGAAGGTGGCGCATACACCACCCTCGAACAATACGAGCGCCGGATTTACGCGAAGACGGCCTCGATGTTCGAGCTGGCCACCGCCGCGGCCGCGTCTCTGGCCGGATATCCGCCGGACCACGGCCCCTATGAGACCGCGCGGCGGTATGGCTACCACATCGGCATGGCCTTTCAGATTATCGACGACATCTTGGACTATGTAGGCGACAGCCGCCACGTGGGCAAGCCGGTGGGCAACGACCTGCGGAATGGCCTTATCACCCTACCCGCGCTGTACTATTTGGAAGAGCATCCTGACGACCCGGATTTGCGTTTTGTGCTTGAGGAAGGCAACTTGTTCGACGAAGCGCGCCTGCAAGCGCTGGTCGAACGTATCCGCTCCAGCGGTGCGATCGCGCGCGCGGCCGAGCAAGCCCGAGCCCACGTCGCCCAGGCCCTGGCCGCGTTAGAAGCGCTCCCAGCCAGCCCCGAACGCGAGGCCCTGGCCGAGCTGGCGCGCTATGTCACCGAACGCACCTTCTAACTTCGAAAGCTCGTGTTGGACCAGGAGGCAGACATGGCAACCCCATCGACGTCGCAGGCCGCGCCGGTCACGTTGACCGACCGCGCTCGGCGTACTTTCGCGGGTGTGCTCAATTGGGCCGCGGGGTTGTTCCTACGGTTGGGCATCCATCCGAACGTGATGACCCTGACGGGCGTGCTGGGGAACTTCGTCGCCGCGTATTTCTTGGCTCAGGGGAATTGGCGCATTGGCGGCGGTCTGGTCATCGTCATGGGCGCGTTCGACGCGCTAGACGGCGCGATGGCCCGATTACGAGGCGAATCCAGCGCGTGGGGCGCGTTTGTGGATTCGGTATCGGACCGATATTCCGAGCTCGCGATTTTCTTCGGCCTGTTGTGGCACTATGCGCAAACGAACGACGGCCTTGGCGTGACCTTGGCCTATCTCGCGGCCGCAGGCTCGGTGCTGGTCTCCTACGTACGGGCTCGCGCGGCATCCTTAGGCTGGGATGTCAAAGTGGGCGTTCTCTCACGCTTTGAGCGCTATCTGGTCTTGGCCCCGACCCTGGCTTTGGGCCTGCCGAAACTGGGCATGGCCATCGTCGCGGTCGGCGCCCACTTCACCGCGCTGCAGCGCATCGCGTATATGCGCCGCATGGTTCGCCAACATCCCCCCCAAGGAGAGCTGCGGTGACCATCCAAGTGGGGTTTCTTCAGATCCATGTGTATGGCCTCATGCTCATGTTCGGGGCCATCGCGGGCACTTTGGTCGCGGCCATGGAGGCCCGACGCCGGGGCTTGAAAGCCAGCTACGCGGTCGACGCGTTGCCGTGGGCCCTTATCGGCGGCGTCATCGGCGCGCGCATATGGCACGTCCTTACGCCATCACTTTCCTCGCAAATCTATGGCACGACCACCGAACGATACCTTCGAGACCCCCTGTCGATCATCCGAGTATGGGAAGGCGGCCTGGGCCTGCCCGGGGCCGTGCTGGGCGGAGTGATTGGGTTGTACATCTACGCCCGGCGGAACCAGCTCAACTTCCCTCTTTTGCTGGACATCGCCGCGCCGGGGCTCGCGCTAGGACAGGCGATCGGACGCTGGGGCAATTACTTCAACCAAGAACTTTACGGCAAACCCACCAACCTGCCCTGGAAGATTTACATCGCGCCCGAGCACCGTATGCCGGGCTATGAATCGGTCGCGTATTACCATCCGCTTTTCTTGTACGAAGCAATCTGGAACCTGTTCAACATGGCGCTTTTGCTTTACGTCGCGCGGCGCTGGGAAAAGGTCTTGCTGCCAGGCGACGTGTTTTTGATTTACCTCGTTGTGTATTCGATAGGGCGTTTCTTTTTGGAATTCTTGCGCATGGATTACTCGCCCGTCTTCGGGGTCAACATCAACCAGCTCGTCATGGTGCTGGTGTTCATCGGCGCGAGCGCGGCTTTGTGGTGGCGTCACCGCGGCGCGCGACGGGCTCGCAAGCGCGGCTGAATCGCCGAGTCGCCGCGCCGCAAGCTGGAAGCCCGTGGCTAGCATAAAAACATTGCACGTGAATCATCCGGCCCAACGCGCGGGGCGCATGACAGACGGCGAGGATAGCGGGCGGGTTCAGCCGCCCGCGGCCCGTGGCTATGGCCGTCCCGCCGCGGGCTGGAAGCCCGCGGCAGCATTAAAAATTACGCGCGGATGGCTAGGCACAACATGCGAGCGTGCGGTGGTAGTGGGCGGGTTTAGCC
>JAADEP010000001.1 GCA_013153335.1 Chloroflexota bacterium | reverse complement strand
GCGCAACGTCCCTTGACCCGAGCCCAGGAGCTTGATATACTTTTCATACCTTTGACGAAATTCCCCCGGAGTTGCGCCAATGGCAGAGGGTTCAAAGGCATCAGGGTTCAAAACTTGGCGGAATATGCCCACCTTGCCGCGCTTTTTTGGCAGGATAGCCTACGATCGCCTGGGGCGGGCTTATGTATACAATCCTTTTTTTGACGGGCATTTGCTTTATTTGGCTTCAAACCCTTATACGGGCCGCTTGTTCTGGAATACCCTTATGGAAACTTGGACGTCGCCCCTCTCGCCGGATCAATGGACGCTCATCCTGGTATCGCCGAGCGCCGACTTGCAGGCGGACTTTCCCTTTGTGCGACGGCACCGGGAGCTCACGGATGTGGTTTCGCCCCATGAAGGGCTGCAGCGCGCGTACGAAGCTTTGCGCCGAGCCCGCGGCGAGCCCTTAGAACCCGACTTTATGCACATCGTCTTGGCCGAAGACCTGGGCAAGCTATACGACCTTTGGTCGCCCGAAGAACGCCAACAGTTTGAAGCCATCCTGCAAGAAGGGCCGCAAGCGCAAATGGTGGTTTGGGCTTCGGCACGCTATGAGGATTGGCCCCGGTTGCCTTCGTCATGGCGCGCGGCCTTCCAAAAGGTGCTTTATGGCCCCTATGACCCGCGCAGCGCGGCCGCGCAAGCGCAACGGACGTCCAAACCCGAAGCGCAACGACGTCTCGCGGCATTGGCGCAATTGCGCCCAGGCCAGGCCCTGGTTTGGAACGAAGCCGGCGAAGGGACGTTGCTGGCGGCCAACCTGGTCGGATTGGGCGAGCACGCACCCGGCCACGGGGCTTAGGTGAACGGGGCATGGTCCTCGGATGGGAGCGTGCGCACGATGAGCATGGTAGCCGAGCGAGAACGGGAACTGGAAATCCTCATCCGCGCCCGGTACCCGCTGATCTACATTCTGGCCTGGGAAGAGCGCCGCGTGGAAAAAATGCTGATGCGGATCGCCGCGCGGCTGGGGCAGCGCCTGTACGCCTGGACGACCAGCCAAGGGGTAGTCGCTCTTGACACCGCTCGCCCTACCGAAGTCGACCCGGGCGCGCGCGGTCCCCTGGACGTGCTGAACCACATTGAGGCCTCGCCCGAAGACGCGCTCTTCCTGCTCAAAGATTTCCACCCTTACATCGACCCATCCCAGCCAACCGCAAGCCCCGCGGTCGTACGGAAAATCCGAGACCTGATCCCCTTGCTCAAAGAGAGCCGTAAGACCGTGCTCTTTCTCTCGCCTGTGTTGCGCCTGCCACCCGAGCTAGAAAAAGAGGTCACGGTGGTCGACCACGCGCTACCCACGCCCGAAGAGCTCGCGGAAGCCCTGGAGCGCGTGGTCCGGTCGGCACGCAGCCGGGGCTTGAACCTGCGCCTGAGCCCGCGCGAACGGAGCGAGATTCTGCGGGCCGCGCAGGGCCTTACCGTGAGCGAGGCCGAAAACGTGTTCGCGCGCTCGTTGGTTATGCACCGCCGCTTCGTGCCCGAAGTCATCAGCGCGGAGAAGAAGCAGCTTATCC
This sequence comes from Chloroflexota bacterium, assembly GCA_013153335.1. Lineage (GTDB taxonomy): Bacteria > Chloroflexota > Anaerolineae > Anaerolineales > DRMV01 > JAADEN01. The sequence goes on along the minus strand of JAADEP010000001.1, from coordinate 4,064 downwards.
GCAAATCCCAAGTGCTGGAATATTACGAAGCCACCGAAGAGATGGCCTACGTCGGCGGCATGGCCGCGCTCAAAGCCTGGCTGCACAAACGACGCCGCGCGTTTACCGAGGAAGCGCGCGCGTTCGGATTGCCCGAGCCCCGGGGCTTGCTCCTGCTCGGCGTTCCCGGCGGCGGGAAGTCCCTCATTGCCAAGGCTGTCGCGACCATGTGGCAAGTGCCCTTGCTGCGGCTGGACATGGGACGCGTTTTCAGCGAGCTGGTGGGTGCATCCGAGCAGAACATGCGCAATGCCTTGCGTTTGGCCGAGACCATCGCGCCCGCGATCCTTTGGATCGACGAAATCGAGAAAGGTTTGGCCGGACTGGCCAGCTCGGGTCGCTCCGACGCGGGCACGGCCGCGCGGGTGTTCGCCAGCTTTTTGGTCTGGATGCAGGAGAAAACCGCGCCGGTGTTCGTGATCGCGACCAGCAACGACGTCAGCCTGCTGCCGCCCGAGCTATTGCGCAAAGGTCGGTTCGACGAGATCTTCTTCGTTGACCTGCCCAACCTCGAAGAGCGTCAAGAGATCTTCGCCATTCATTTGCACAAACGCGGCCGCGATCCGCAACACTTCAACCTGCTCCGCCTGGCCGAGGCCAGCGAGGGTTTCAGCGGTGCGGAGATCGAACAGGTCGTCATCGCGGGGCTCTACGACGCGTTCGACGCGGGCCGCGACTTGACAGAAGAAGATTTATTGCGTAACATCCGACAAACCGTCCCCCTGTCGCGCACCATGCGCGAGCAAATTACCGCGCTGCGTCACTGGGCCCGTACCCACGCCCGGCCGGCATCGGCCCCTCGGCGTCGCGCGATCCCAACCGGGCTTGTGCCCCAGGAGGCCTAAGGCCATGCTGCGGGACATGGTGTATTGGCCCGCCCGTTTTTATCAACGCTATCGCCCTTGGCTCAACCGGCTTCCGGCGGCCGCGCTGCTGGCCTGGCTTTTTTGGGCCACCGACCAGCACATCCGCGCGTACCCCGATGAATGGCGCCTCTTCTTGACCAGCGTCCTGGCCCTGGCCGGGCTGTACAACCTGCCAATAGGATACGGCTTGTTCATCATCGCGCTCTTCTATCCCCTGTACACTATCTCCATCTACCTCGCGGTCCTGGCCTTGGCCTTCCTGGTTCCGCCGCTGTTTTACATGTCCGATGACATCCCTGCGATTCTGCTGGTCTTAGCAACGCCGGCCTTGGTGCCTTATCGCCTTGCGCCCGCGGTGCCGGCTTTGGCCGGGCTGCTGTGGGGCGAGAGCCTGGGCACCTTCGTCGGCGTAACCGCGGCCTGGTGGCTGCAAATCCTGGCAGCCATGGCCGGCCTCTCGCCCGACCTGACCCAACTCGGCGGCCATGTATGGCCCTGGTCCTTCTTGATCGAACGTTTTCGACAAGCGAACTCCTTGCAGACGCTGCAATGGGCCCTGGGGCCGCTGGCGCCAGACCCGCGCACTTTCTTGCGTTACATCCTGCAAGTGATCGGTTGGGGATTGGCCGGCTACTTCGTCGGGCTCTTGCATTACCGCCTGCGTCGTAGCCGGCCCATCTGGGCCGCGCTCTTGCCCGTGCCCCTGCTCACCGCGCTGGGGTTGTTCTTGGGTTACGCGGCCCTGCCCATGGCCTTCCGTCTGCAACCCCCGGGCGTGATTCCTTGGTCAGGGCTTGTGGATGGCCTCGCGGGCGGTGCCGCGGCCGCGGTCGTGGCCTTGGTCCTGCACTACCTCACAGGGCCGGTGCTGGCCCGTCCGCGGCCCATCGCTATGCCCGAACCAAGCCCACCCCGGGCCAAACCGCAACCTATTTCCGTGCCTCGCCCAAGGGCTCATCCCGAAGAGAGCCCCCAAGATGATATAATCATGATTGACCTGGATTGAGGCCGTGAAGACGCGACGAACTTTCACCCAGACCCGCCACCTTCGCCGCCGAGCCACTCGCCGCCGGCTCAACCTGGCGCCCTTGTTCGCCTTGCTCACCTTGGGGGCCATCGGGGCGGCCTTGGTTGTCTTGTTCCCCATGGATTGGGTGCGAACCGCGGGCGTAACCGCTAACGTAGAATACAGCGTTTTCTCGCCCAACAACGACGGCCAGCGCGACGTGGCTTATCTGCAATACGCGCTCACCACCGACGCCGTGGTGACGGTCCGGGTTTTGGACGAACACAAAGGCCTGGTGCGCACGCTGATCAACGAACAAGCCCAGGTCGCGGGACGTCACACAGTCACCTGGGACGGCCTGGACAGCCTCGGCCAACCCGTCGCGGACGGCAAATACTACTTCCAAATCATTGCCCGAGCCACAGCTCGCGAAACCGTGACCTCGGTCCCCATTTACGTTGACACCAAACCGCCCATCATTCGGCTCGCGAACCTGCCCGAAGATATGGAAGTGGGCGGGAACACGCGCGAACTCATCATCGAAGGTGTGACCGACCCCGATGCGACCGTTTGGCTGAATGACCTGTACCAACCCATCCCCGTCGACGAAGACGGAAGCTTTCGCATTCGCTATCGCCTGCAAGAAGGCGTCAACCGCATCGAAATCCGGGCGGTCGACGAAGCCGGGAACCAGTCTTCGGTCGTGCGGGAAGTCACGCTCATCACCCAACCGCCCGAGCTCATCGTGACCAATCCGCCCGACGAGCTTTGGATCAACCAGGCGATGTTGAGCGTGCAAGGCAAGGTGCCGCCAGGGGTCACGGTACGCGTCAATGGCAAAGAGGTGCAAGTTGACGAGGATGGGGCCTTCAACGTGGACATCGTGCTCGACGAAGGCGAAAATGTCATCCGGGTTGAAGCCATTGACCCGGTCGGCAATGTCAGCGTTGAAGAACGGCGAGTCTTCTTGCGCACACGACCGCCTCAACTGGCCTTGACCAATGTGCAAGACGGCATGACCGTGCGCGAGCCGTCCATCATCGTCATTGGCCGGACCGAGCCCGGGGTGAGCGTCTGGGTGAACGGTCGTCAAGTCGCGGTCGATGCTCAAGGGGGGTTCCAGGCGCCGGTTGAGCTGATCGCGGGCGAGAACGTAATCCGCGTTGAGGCCATTGACAAAGCCGGCAACAGCGCGACCCTCGTACGCCGCATCGTGTATGAACCCGTAACTGCCACCCAGAAGGCCGAAGTGCCCGCGCGCGATTGGCAGCCCATCTTCACCTGGACCGCGATCGGGCTGGCAGGGCTGCTGCTCGCGTGGCTCGCGGCGAGCTTGTGGCAACGGCCCCTCACCCTGGTGTTGCGCGCAGAGCGGCCTGTGCTCTACCGCGACAGCACGGGCCTGACCGCGCCGGCCGTCATCGCGTTCGAGATCTCCCGGCCAGCGACCGTGGTTGCGCAAGTTTGGGACGAGCAAGATAACCCGGTCGCGACCTTGGGGCGGCGGCAGCGCCGCTCCCGAGGGGAGCATCTCCTGGTCTGGAACGGCAAAACCGACGCAGGCAAACCCGCGCCACCGGGCGCGTACGAGATCGAAGTCCATGCAAGCACGCTGTTCAACACCGTGAGCAGCAGCGTGCGGGTCTGGATCCAAGAAGAAGGCCTCGCGCCCGAGGTCCTCACCCAGGCCGAAGCGAGCAGTCGGGTTCAAAACGTAGACCTGGGCGCGCGGGGGGATCGCGAACGCGGATAGCCATCGCCGGGTCTACGCATACCCCTCTGGCCCTGCGCGCTTCGCCAGCCAAACTTAACGCGTGCCTTCGGGTGCAGGCAAATCTTGCCGAATCCCATGCCGCGGGCGGCTGAACCCGCGCTTGGTTCGCGGGCGGCTGACCCCGCCCGCTACACTACCCCCGCACACCTCGCGCCAGGCCGGGATGGTTCGCACGCCGTGCGCCTGCCCGCTACCACCGCACGCCCCGCGCGCTGGGCTGGGTGGTTCGCGCGCAATTTTTTGCCAGCCGCGGGCTTCCAGCCTGCGGCGCCTGCGGCACGCGAGCGCGCCTATAGCCACGGACCGCGGACGGCGGAACCCGCGCTTGATTCGCGGGCGGCTGAACCCGCCCGCTATTCTCACCGTCTGCCACACGCCC
>JAADEP010000015.1 GCA_013153335.1 Chloroflexota bacterium | reverse complement strand
CGCAGGAGAAGGCAAAATGTCCACTTTTTCGCCCTTTCGCCTTAATGTTGGCTTCATCGCTGCACAAGATGTTGGGTACCAACGCATTTTCGACATTGAGGTCGACTCGGTGCGCCTGGATGATTTGGAGTTGCGCCAGGTGCGCGGAGAGGCCATGGCCACCCGCACGCCTCAAGGTATTTTGGTGCGCACGAGCATCCAGGCCACCACGCCCCAGGTTTGCGTGCGGTGCCTTAAGCCCTTTGATCAGCCGTTGTCCATCGCGTTCGAGGAGCTATATGCCTTCTCCCCCGAACCCCAGGCCGAGGCGGAGCAACGCTATCCGGGCTCGGGCATCATTGACCTCGGGCCCTTGGTGCGGGAGCATATGATCTTGGCCATCCCCCTTAAGCCCCTGTGCCACCCCGAATGCAAAGGGCTGTGCCCGGTCTGCGGCGCGAACCTCAACGAAACTTCGTGTGAGCACCAAGGACGCACCGTGGACCCGCGTTGGGCGGCGTTGCAGGAGTGGTTGCAGCAGGCCGAGTCGGAGTCCCTGTCTGGAGCTTCGCCGGGCCGGGCGACATCTTGATGGAGGTTGATGAGCGATGCCGATGGATTCTGCTTTAATCCGGAAGATGCAAAAGGCCAAACAGTACGCGCAAGAACCGCAGCGCTTTCGTTTTGTGCGTTTTGAGGTGCTGATTCAAGGGAACAACGCGCCCCACCGGGTGACGTACGAACAAGGGCAGTGGCAATGTGACTGCGACTTTTTCCAAAAACGGGGCCAGTGCAGCCACACTATGGCGGTGGAATATTTGTTAGGGGATATGCTCGGATGAGCGCGTTCGTGATGCGCTCGTTTTTTAGACTTTCTTAATCTTTCTGTGCTACACTAAAGGCACATCCTCCTCTCCCCTCCTCCCTACGACGAGGCGCCCGTTTCCCCTCCGGCGGGCGTCTCCTCATTTAAGTCGGCTGTAGGCATCCGGTAGGAGGGCGGGGGCGATAAAGTCGCCTGTTGACGGTCGTTAGGTGATCGATCGCGGGCGGTTCGAAGGTTCGCCACGCGGCATCCTTGCGTTAGGGCTTCGGGACGAGTATGTCGCGCGCTGCATGGCCGCGGGGCGCGGACGACTGAACCCGCGCTTGGCCCGCGGGCGGTGAAACCCGCCCGCTATCCTCGCCGTCTACCGTGCGTTCCCGCGCGCTGGGCCGGATGATTCACGCGCAATTTTATGCCAACTAGCCGCGGGCTTCCAGCCTGCGGCGCCTGTGGCACGCGAGCGCGGCCATGGCCGCGGGCGGCGGAACCCACCCGCTAGGAGCTGCCTACCGCACGCCTCACGCGCTGGGCTGGGTGGTTCGAGCCTAATTTTCGCTCGCCGCGAGCTTCCAGCGGCGCCGCGGCGTTTCGGCGGCGCGCCCGCACCCATGATTCGCTCAAACGCGAGACGCGAGCTTGGCGATTTTCGCAAATCTGGTACACTTGTTTTGCCAGCATCCCCGGCGGAGGTCGGTATGCATCTCGACGTCACGCTGTTGGCCCCTCGTTTGTATCAGATGCCGGAGCTCGCGCGCGCGGCCGACCAGGTGGGCTTTGACGCGTTTTGGGTCGCGGAGACGCGGCACAATCCCTTCTTGCCTTTGGTTTTGGTCGCGGAACACAGCCGTACTCTGCGCCTCGGTACCGCGGTCGCGATCGCTTTCGCACGCAGCCCCATGGTCGTTGCCCAGGCCGCGTGGGACCTGCAGCGCTACAGCCAAGGCCGCTTCTTGCTGGGCCTCGGCACCCAAGTGCGCGCGCATATCGAACGCCGTTTCGGTATGCCCTGGGACCCGCCCGTCCCGAAGCTGCGCGAGTATATCTTGGCGCTGCGGGAGATTTGGGCTTCGTGGCAAGAGCGCCGCCCCGTGCGCTTTCGCGGCCAATACTACACCTTCACGCTCATGACCGATTTCTTCGACCCCGGCCCCATCGCCCACCCGCGTATCCCTATCTACATCGCGGGCGTGAACCGCGGGCTGATCCGCCTCGCGGGCCAGATGGCCGACGGATTCCACATCCACCCCTTGCATTCGATCCGTTATCTACGCGAGGTGCTCCTGCCAACCCTGGCCGAAGGCCTGCGCGACGCGGGCCGCAAGCGCGGCGAGGTCGCTCTGGCCGCGACCGTGCTGGTCGTGACCGGCCAAACCGAGCGCGAGCGCACGCTGATGCGCGCGTTGGTCCGGCAGCAGATCGCGTTCTACGCGAGCACACCCTCCTACCGCATGGTGTTCGACCTGCACGGATGGAGCGCGGTCGCGGAGCGCCTCTCGCGCATGGCCAGCCGCGGAGAATGGGACGAGATGCCCGACCTCATCACCGACGAGATGCTGCACACTTTCGCGGTCGATGCGCCTTGGGATGACCTCCCGCGGGCCTTGATGGAACGCTACTTCGGCTTGATCGACCGCCTCGCGTTGTATTACCGCTTTCGGCCTGAGGAAGTGGACGCTTGGGTCGATCTCCATAAACGATGGCGTACGTTGCTGCTCACCCAGTACGCCAAGGAGGCCTAACTGGCCGACTAGCATGGCCCCGCCCCCATCCCGCCACGCGAGGTGTAACCATGTACGGCGACATCAAGCTCTTTGCAGGCAGCTCCACGCCCGAGTTGGCCGCGCGCGTGGCCGAATACTTAGGCATCCCTCTCGAACAAGTGGACCTCATCGAGTTCCCCAACGAGAACCTGTTCGTGCGCTTGCATCGCAGCGTTCGCGGGCAAGACGTGTACATCATCCAAACGACCTCCCGGCCGGTGCACCGCAACCTCATGGAGCTGCTCATCATGCTCCAAACCGTGCGCCTGGACTCGGCCGCGCGCATCACCGCCGTGGTCCCGTACTTGTGTTACGCCCGTTCGGATAAGAAGGACCAACCCCGGGTCCCGATCACGGCCCGCCTGGTGGCCGATATGATCCAGGTTGCGGGCGCGGACCGGTACATCACCTTTGACCTGCACGCGGGTCAGATCCAAGGCTTTTTCTCCATCCCGGGCGATGTTTTGACCGCGTTCCACCTGCTGCGGGATTACGTGCGCACGCTCATCCCCTCGCTGCACCGGCCCGTGGTGGTGAGTGTGGACCTGGGCTTTGCTAAGAAGGCGCGGAACTTCGCGGAAGCTCTGGGCCTGCCCATTGCGTTTGTGGAAAAGCGGCGTTTGATGGACGGGAGCGATACGGAAGTGTTGAGTGTGGTCGGCGATGTGGAAGGTCGGGATGTGATTTTGGTGGATGACGAGGTGGACACCGCGGGCTCGGTGACCAAGGCCTATCGCGCGGTCAAGCAGCACGGCGCGCGGGATGTCTACCTTGCGTTTGTGCATCCGGTGTTTTCAGACCCCGCGGTCGAGCGGCTGCGCGCGCTCGACCTCAAGCGCATCATCACCACCGATACCGTGCCCATCCCGGCCGAAAAGCGCGCTCAGCTGGGGGATCGGCTGGTCGTCCTCACCATTGCGGAAATGCTGGGCGAAGTCATCCGCCGCGTGCACGAAGGCCGAAGCGTGGGCGCGCTCTTCAACGAATGAACCGACGCGGGTCCGCGGGCTTGTGGCCAGGACGGCCCGCGCGACGTTCCCAAAGACCCTAAAGGAGCGAACCATGGTCGAAGCAACGGGCCGCGCGGCCCCAACGCCCTTGGTCGAGATGCGCGGGATTGTGAAGCGTTTCCCCGGCGTGATCGCGAACGACCATGTGGATTTCGACGTCATGCCGGGCGAAGTGCACGCGCTCCTGGGCGAGAACGGCGCGGGCAAGAGCACGCTGATGAAAATCCTGTACGGCATGTACCGGCCGGACGCGGGCGAGATTTGGGTTCGGGGCCAGCGGGTCGAGTTTCGCTCGCCCATGGACGCGATCCGGCACGGCATTGGCATGGTGCATCAGCACTTCATGCTGGTGGAAACCTTGACCGTCGCGGAGAACGTGGCCCTGGGCCTGCCCTCGTCCCGGGGAGTGCTCACCGATTTGGACCGGGTCGCGGCCCGGTTGCGCGCGTTGGGCGAGCAATATGGCCTGCAAGTCGACCCCGAAGCCTACATCTGGCAGCTTTCGGTGGGCCAGCAGCAGCGGGTCGAGATCCTAAAGGTGCTTTACCGCGGCGCGTCGCTGCTGATTTTGGACGAGCCCACCGCGGTGCTCACGCCCCAAGAAGTGCGGGATTTGTTCCGCATTTTGCGCCAAATGGTGGCCCAGGGGCACAGCGTGGTCTTCATCTCGCACAAGCTGCACGAGGTACTGGCCATTAGCGACCGCATCACCGTGCTGCGGGATGGCCGCAAAGTGGGCACGGTGCGCGCGGCCGAGACGACCAAAGAAGAGCTCGCCCGGTGGATGGTGGGCCGGGAGGTGACCTTCCGGCCGGCCAAGACCAAAACGACCCTGGGCCCGGTGCTGCTGGCCGTGGAGGACGTGCACGCGGACAGCGACCGCGGCACCCCGGCCCTGCGCGGGGTCACCCTGCGCGTGCGCGGGGGCGAGATCCTGGGCTTGGCCGGGGTTTCGGGCAACGGCCAAAAAGAGCTTGCGGAAGTCATCGCGGGCTTGCGACCTGCGACCCGGGGCCGGGTTCAATTGTTGGGTCAGGATGTGACCGCGAAACGCCCGGACGAGCGCGCGGACATGGGCTTCGCGTACATCCCCGAAGAGCGCATGCGGGAAGGCGTGATCAAGCAATTCTCGGTCGCGGAGAACGTGATCCTGCGCGACCATTTCAAGCCGCCCTTTGCCCGGCGGGGGGTGCTGCAGCCCAAGGCCATTGCCGCCTACACCGACCGCTTGATTCAGGCCTACCAAATTAAGACACCCTCGCGCGAGACGCCGGTCCAAAACTTGTCGGGAGGCAACATCCAGAAAGTGGTGCTCGCGCGAGAGTTAAGCCGGTCGCCCAAAGTCATCCTCGCGGCGCAACCCACCCGCGGGCTTGACATTGGCGCGACCGAGTACGTCCATGCCCAGCTCCTGGCCCAGCGTGAGGCCGGCGCGGCGATTTTGCTCATCTCCGAGGATTTGGACGAGATCTTGGCCTTGGCCGATCGCATCGCGGTGATTTACGAAGGCCGCATCATGGGCGAGCTCCCTGCAGCGGAGGCGGACCCCGAGCAATTGGGCCTGTGGATGGCTGGGGTCGCGTCACCCGCGGCCGCGTAGCGCCACGGACTGGAAGCCCGCGGCGAGCAGAAAATTGCGCGCGAATTGTCCGGCCCAGCGCGCGGGAACGCATGGCCGACGGCGAGGATAGCGGGCGGGTTTCGCCGCCCGCAGCCTGTGGACTACCAACTGTGGACGGTCAACTGGTTTGAAGTTGGTGGCCAGTTCGTTTGGCGAAATTGGCGACTCACGGTTAGAGATTGTTCAATTCTTTCGACTTCCAACCACGAACAGTGGCTTTATCACCAATCCCCAACCACAAACTTCCAACTCCTCGCTTCTTGCCACTCGCTCGCCTGCTTTATAATCCCTTTCGACCGCCGAAGAGGCGTGGGTGTATCATGCGCATTTTGTTTGTCGCATCTCGTTTTCCGTATCCGCCTATTCAGGGCGACCGGGTGCGCAGCTATTATTTGTTGCCCCACCTGCGCGCGCGGCACGAGATCACCCTAGTCACGCCTGTGCCCGGCCCGCCGACC
>JAADEP010000163.1 GCA_013153335.1 Chloroflexota bacterium | reverse complement strand
GCAAATACGCGTCAAACGCCTGGGCCGATTCGATGTAACGTTCGAGCCGGAAATACATCCAAGCCAAATGGAAGTAGGCTTGCTGCGCGGCCCGAGTCATGGGATACTGGGCCAGGACTTCGCGCAGCAGGTTGAGCGCGGCGGCCACATCGCCCGCGTTCGCGCGCGCTCGGGCCTGGCCCAACAAGGCTTGTGCCCGCGCTTCGGGCGAGTCCGCTTGCTGGTAAGCTTGTTGGAACGCGGCGAAGGCCGCGTCCCAATCGCCGTAGAAGAGCCAGCGCCACCCTTGCTGCAGCGCGGGGGGCCACGTGGGCGTTGGGCTCGGCGTCGGGACCGGCGTCGGCGCGGGGGTTGATGTGGGTCCGCGGTCCGCGCGCTCAGTCGGGGAGGCAGGAGGATGATCGGGGCGGCCAGGGAGGGGCATGTTGCATGCAAGGGCCAGCCCCAGCCAGAGCCAAAGCCATCGCCAGCGAATGCGGTTTCGGGCTTGTCGCATCTCTTGCCTCCCAAACAAGGTGACGCGATTCTAATCCATCCCGTCTTAAAGGGGAAGCCCCACCCGGGACGGGCCTTCGCGCGCCCGCGCTTGGGCTTCGGGTGGTTTCCCCCACGACGGGGCGACGCGAGGGCTGGATGTCGGGCCTCGTGGCCTTTGCTTATTGGTGAAGGCCGCCATTTTTGCGAAAAAGTTGTGAATTTCTCGTGAAATGTGCAAGTTCAATCCTTGACGTATCGTTTTGTTGCGGTTAGAATTGGAACATCCTTGAAGAGGAGATACAACCTATGAAAGGGGAGGCTTATACCCTACTTCAAGAGACGCGGCAAGAATTGGGCGCGTCGGTGATTCTCATCGCGAACGAAGCCGGCCAGGCGTTGCTCTATGAGGGCATTGAGCCGCCGCAAACAATGGATTTGCTGGCAGCCCTGGGCGCGGCCGGCTTGAGCGCGTTGCAAGAGATTATTACAGCCTCGTTCAAAGGATGGGGCCGCAACGCGCATCAGGGCGATCAAATCCTTATGTTGGAGGTGGACCCCGGGATTATCCTTATCTTAGCTCGCGCTCCGTTCATCTTTTTGGTCATTCTGACCGACAAGACGCGCTTGGGTTTGGCGCGCTTGCTGCTGCGCCGTTTGGCCAACCAATATCCGTGGGAGCGGTTGCTCACCACCGCGCAGCGCCACGAATTGCCTTTGCGCAAAGACAAAAGCATGAGCGAAACCCGCAAACAACTTTTCCGAGATTTATGGGCGAGGTAAGACCATGCGCATTGCGTGGGATCGTCGAGAGCTTCTCCTCAAAGTGGTCTACTATGGCCCCCCTCGGGCGGGCAAAACCACGAATTTGGAGCAGCTCCAACAAATGATCGCGCCGGAGCATCGCAGCGATCTCATCTCCCTGAACACCTATGGCGACCGCACCTTGTTTTTCGATCTTTTGCAGGTCTCGTTGAGCCAAGTGGGCGGCTTGACGCCCCGGGTGAGCGTGTATACCGTCCCGGGGCAGCCACGCTATCGCCGGGTGCGGGAGATCGTGCTGCGCGGTGCCGACGGCGTGATCTACGTCGCGGACAGCGCGCCCGAGCGCTTGGGGGAAAACGTGCGACTGTGGCATCAGATGCACCAACAGTTGCGCCGCATGCATCAAGAAGTCCCTATCTTGATCCAAGTCAACAAACGTGATCTGCCGAACGCGCTGCCGACGAGCAGCATTACGCGCGCCCTGGATCCCCATGGGCGCTACCCCGTGGTCGAAGCCCAAGCCAAACATGGCATCGGCGTCAAAGAGTCGTTCATGCAAATCCTGATGATGATCTTGACAGGGGAAACCGTATGAGCCAAACCACACGAACCCCCGATACGGAACCGCGAACGAACTGCCTGATGAGCCGCACTTGGCGCGAGATCTTGCAAGATATGGTGCGCCAGTCAGGCCTTTGGGCTGCGGTCTTGACCGATTTTCAGGGCTTGCCTTTTGCCCATGCGATTGCCGAAGATTGGTTGGCAGAACGCGACCACGATCGCCAGTTTTTGGTCGATATTTTGGCCGCGTTCGCGCCCCCCTTGCTCCGAACCGGCGGACAGTTGGAGCGCTATGTGGGGGATTTCCAGATGGATGAGATCAGCGTGCGCACGGTCCACGGCGCGCGGATCGTCTCCCGAATGTTCACGTGGCAGGATATGCCGCTTATTCTGACGGTGCTGGTGCCGCCCCGCCGCGCGTATCGGCGGGTCATGAACCGCACCATCCGCCAACTTCGTTCGCTCAATGGGGGTGCACTGCCATGAGTTTGCAAGGTTCGCTTCAGGAAGTTGATCTTCCCCATATCGTTGATCTCGCCCGCAGTATGGGCGACGCGGTGGCCGTGATGCTGGATACACCGCGAGGACAGTGGACGCTTTATGTGGAGCGCGGCCGCGTCGTCCACGCGGAAGGGCCGCAAGGAGAGCGAGGGGAGGAGGCGGTTGCCACGGCCCTGGTTGCTCGCGACGGCTCCTTTCACTTGGAACCCGGCCGCCTTCCGCCAACTCGAACGATTCAGCGCCCCTGGAATGCGGTCCTACTCGACGCTCTGCGCCGTTTGGACGAAACCGGGGCCCCATCCCAACCCGAACCTCGAGAGGAGGAACCTATGGCGAAACCGAAGAAGACCCGTGAACGCATCGCCGAAGCGCTGCAAGATCTCTTGGCCGAGTCCTCGGATATCATCGGCGCGGCGGTCGTGGGCATCGATGGTCTAATTTATAGCGCGAATTTCCCGCGACGCGATACCGACGACAATTTGGTCGCCGCGGTTGCGGCCGCGGTGTACGGCTTGAGCCAGCGCAGCATGAAGCAGACGCAGCAAGGCACCTTCGTCCAGACCCTGATTCAGGGCACGGACGGCTACATGCTGGTCCGCAGTGTGACGCCGCAGGTCATTTTCGTCGGCTTATTGCCCGCGGAGGTCAACTTGGGTATGGCCTTCGCGGAGGCGCGGACCATCACCGCGCGCTTGGAGGAAATCCTCAAAGGACTGCGCTAACCCTTCGGCAGTGCACACCCCCAACGCGCCGCGCGGGGCAGCCCCGCAGGCGCATGGACTTTTCTCGCTATCCAGGAGGCAACGATGGATACCTCCAACATGACGGAGAGGCAACGACGTATGTGGGACCAACTTGTAACCATCTTACTTTACGGCCTTGAGAAAGGCCTGTGGGATATGTTAGGCGAAGCGTCCTTTGCCGTGACCAACACGGTCGGGCGCGAAATGTTGCGCATCATGCAAGACGAGGGCTTGCAGATTCAAGGCGAAGACCCGGGCGAATTGGTCGCGGAGATCGGGCGCCGTTTCGTCGCGGACATGGCCATCGCGGAATCCTTCGACATTGAGAAAGAAGATGGCACGGTCGCGCTTCGGGTGCACAACTGCTTGCTCATGGATGTGGAAAAGAAGCTGCTGGACCAGGGCATCCAGCCCTTCATGTGCCCCTTCCTCAACATCGCGATGGCCGCGCTGCGCGAGCGCACCGGCGGCGCGACCACCATCACCCAGTTCGACGTCAACCCCGAGACGCATCGCTGTTTGCTTCGTTTTCAATTGTTGGACTAACGCGTTCGCGCCGTGGACTGGCAGGGGCGGCCCAGGGGTCGCCCCTTTTCTTGTTCGGCGCGCACCCGAGGCTGGAGCGCTGGGCTTGCGAGGACGGCGGGGCTTAACAAAAAATTTACATCGCGCTTATGTTCCTTTTACAAGGGTCGCTTATACCTAAAAGTGAACCAAGCCGAAGCGAACCTACACCCGAGGAGGTGAACCATGTCCCTGATGTACTATGACCCCTTCCGCCGGATGCAGCGTCTGATGAGCCTGCTGGGCAGCGTGTGGCCTGAAGAAGCGGTGACCGATGCGCGCCAAACCGCGGCGTGGAGCGTTCCGTTGGATGTGTATGCGGAGGAAGAGGGCTACACCATTGTGGCCTGGGTGCCCGGTTTGGACGTGGACAACATCAACATCGAGGTGGTGGACGACACCGTGACCATTGAGGGCGAATTCCCGGCCCCCGAAGAGGATGAAAAGCGCCAAATCTTGCTCAAAGAGATCCCCGTGGGACGCTTCAAGCGGGTGATCACCTTGCCGACGACGCTCGAGGCCAGCGAGGCCGAAGCCGAACTCAAGGATGGCGTCTTGACCTTGCGCATCCCCAAGGCTGCGGCCCTGCGGCCCAAGACCATCAAGATCAAGACCAAGAAATAGCCGACCGAATTGACCAGGCAAAACACCGCCCCGGCACGGACACGTGCACTGGGGCGGTGTTCCTTATTAAGGTGTGCGAGGATTGCGATAGATTCGAACCGCGCCGAAGCGGCGTTCTAAGGGCCACGTGGCCTCAATTTCCGCGCGCCATTGCGCGACCGCGGGCATGGCATGGCTGCCCCAATCCCAAACAGGGTCGATGACCACGTAGCGGGCCTGGCGCGGGTCCACAGGGTGGACCAGCCGTTCCTGGGGAATTTCGCGCGGCCAGTGCTGGGTTGCGACCCCACGGACCGCGAGGGGGATTTGAAAATCGGTCGCGCGTGCGGTCAACCCCCACGCGAGGCTGGGCGACGCGATGATCAAATCCGTCGGAGTTGTGTGCGTGTTGAGGTAGTGCTGCGCGGCCTGTCCGTCATCGGGCTCCACGGTGGGCAAGCGGGCCAGGGGCTCATACGGCCCCGTGGGACTGGGCAGGCCGAGGATGGACAGCGTTTGCCCTACAAGCACGCTTATGGGGATGACCGCCAAACCCAGGGTGAGCCCGACGGCAAGGCGGAGGATACGTTCGCGATGGCAACATGCAGGCAGGATTGTCGTCCATGCGTGCCGTAGCGTGGTCTCAAGATAAGGCCATGCGCGTGGGAGCAACGCCGCGAACCCGATAGCCCAAAAGGGAAAATAGGGAATGTTGTAATACAGTCCTAAGCCCCAAACTGCCACCGTACGTGCAAGAGTAAACCAAGCTAAGCCCCAGAAAAGGAGCATGAACCGTTGCGCGTGGCGCGAGAGGCCGGTGAGCACGCCCAGCCATAGCCAGGGCCACAAGGGTTCACGCCACCAGGGAATATTAAAGTTCAGCACAAGCAAAGCAATTTGCATCGATAGAGGGACAGCCGTTCGGTCGAGGAACGCGCGCAGGTCATCGTATAGCCAACCCCACGCGCCGGCATAGGCGCGGGCCAGCAGCGCGGCGGGCAGGACCCAAGCCAGACTTAGAGTAAGAAAGGCATGCCATCCGCGCCGTCCCCGCGCGGTGAGCATAAGCCATAGCACGCCGGGAATGAAGGCGACCGCAGCCAGCTCGCTGCTCAGCGTGGCGCTGAGGCTCAGGCCGACCAAGGCGGCTTGGCGCGTCGTGGGGCGTTCAACGTAGCGCAGGAGCGCGAGGGCGAGCACCAAAACGAGGACCGCCTCCAAATGGTAACCCAAGCCCAAGCGGTGATATAGCACAAAAAAGGGATATAAGGCGTAGGTGAGCATGGCGCCACAGGCGATACGCCAGGCATGGGTCAAGCGATAAGCTAAGTAACCGGTCAGGCCGATTTGTAAGAGAGCCAAGGCCTGACTAAGCATACGCGCGTGGGCGATGGTAGGCTGTGGAAACAGGATGCGTAGAATCTCAGCGAAAAGGGGCATCCGTGC
>JAADEP010000095.1 GCA_013153335.1 Chloroflexota bacterium | reverse complement strand
CACATCGCGCGCGAGGATGAGGTCGATATTGTTTCCACGTTGGGCTACGCGATGGGCTACCTCGGCGGCGGGATTTTGCTCGCAATCAATCTGGCCATGATCATGCTCGCGCCCGAGGAACAAAAGGGGCTCATGACCCGGCTGTCGTTGCTCTCGGTCGCGATCTGGTGGTTCGTCTTCACCATCCCGCTGTGGAAGTGGGTGCCGGAACCGCCCGCGCAGCCTAATCCCAAATGGGCTGGGCTCAACCCGGTGGTGGCAGGCTTTCGGCAGCTAGCCGAGACCTTTGGCGAGATCCGCAAGTTCAGCGAGCTGCTTAAGTTTTTGGTAGCCTTTTGGTTCTACAATGACGGCATCAGCACCATCATCAAAATGGCCACAATTTATGGCTCCGAAATCGGGCTCAAAGAAGCGGACCTCATCGGCACCATCCTCATGGTGCAATTTGTGGGCATCCCCTTCTCGCTGCTGTTCGGCTACTTGGCCAAACGCATTGGGGTCAAACGGGGCATTTATTTGGCCTTGGTCGTGTACATCTTGATCACCATTGGCGCCTATTTCATGCGCGAAGCCTGGCACTTCTGGCTTTTGGGCTTCGGTGTAGCGATGGTCCAGGGTGGCAGCCAGGCGTTGAGCCGCTCGCTGTTCAGCCGCCTGGTGCCCAAGAGCAAATCGGCCGAGTTCTTCGCGTTTTTCAGCGTAAGCGCCAAATTCGCGGGCATCGCAGGCCCCGCGGTCGTGGGCTTCATCACGCAACAGATGGGCAGTGGTCGAAACGGCATCCTGGCCATTATCTTCTTCTTCATCGTGGGCCTGGCTCTGCTCCCCTGGGTGGATGTGGAGAAAGGGATGGCCGTGGCCCGAGCCGAGGACGCACGGCTCGCCCAAGCGCGGTAAAGCCTCGCCCCCGGACAGCCACGATGGCCGAGCTCTACTGCGCGCGGAGCCGGCAACCTCGGCCCAGGGTGCCCTGCGTGCGCCCCATCGCCGAAACCGACCTAAGCCTGAGCCAGACACACAACCAATCCAAGCCTCGCGGGGCGATCCGCGGGGCTTGCTCGTCTGATAGGCGGAACCGACGCGGCCCAATCAAACGCTGGATGTTGTGCGGGCGAACGCCCCTTATGCCAGGCGGAGCTAAGTACCTGCCTGGTGCTAGGGCTTATTTTGACGTAGGTGACGAGGTCCGCGCGCGCTGTTCCCGCCACGCGGCGACCCAATCCTCCAAGCGCCCTTCGAGAATGGCGGCCCGCATTTCGCGAACCAGGCGCTGCAAGGTGAAAATGTTGTGGATAGAGAGCAGCGTGGCCGCAGTCATCTCTTTGGCCACGATCAAATGCCGCAAATACGCGCGAGAAAAAGTGCGGCACGTGTAGCAGCCGCAAGTGGCGTCAATGGGATCGGGATCGCGCGCAAAGCGCGCGTTGCGCAAATTGAGCCGTCCACCGTGCAGAAGCATGGCCGCGTGGTGCCGGGCCAAGCGGGTCGGTAGTACGCAATCAAAGATGTCGACCCCGCGCAAGATGCCCTCAACCAGGTCTTCAGGCGTGCCAACGCCCATGAGATAACGAGGCTTGTCCGTGGGCAGGATGTCGGTTACGATGTCGATCATCGCGTACATTTCGTCCTTGGTCTCGCCCACCGAGAGCCCGCCGATCGCGTAGCCTTGAAAGTCCAGCTCCGTCAGAAAGCGGGCCGAGCGTTCCCGCAAATCGGGAAAGACGCCGCCCTGAACGATGCCGAACAGGGCTTGGTCTGCCCGCGTGTGGGCTTTGAGACTGCGCTCGGCCCAACGATGGGTGCGCGCCAACGCGGCTTCGTTATAGGCCCGGTCATACGGCGGCGGACATTCGTCAAACGCCATGATAATGTCGGCGCCCAAGTTCTCTTGAATGCGAATGGATTTTTCGGGCGTAAAGCGGTGCAAGGAGCCGTCCAGATGGCTGCGGAAGGTCACCCCGTCATCGTCGATGTCACGCAACTTGGCCAGCGAAAAGACTTGAAACCCGCCCGAGTCGGTCAGGATGGGGCGCGGCCATGCCATAAAACGATGCAAACCCCCGAGTTCGGCGATGAGCTCATCCCCAGGGCGCAAATAGAGGTGATAGGTATTCGCCAAGACCATGGGGACGTCGAGCTCGAGCAATTGCGCTGGAGTGAGGGCCTTGACCACGGCCTGGGTGCCGACGGGCGCGAAGACCGGCGTGGGTATAGGGCCGTGGGGCGTGTGCAAAACCCCGGCCCGGGCCCGGCCTTGGGTGGCCAAGACCTCAAAACGAAAAGGCGGGCGCATTGGGCTCATGGTGCCTCCTGAGTCGATGAAAAGTCAGCCATGATGCTGATCTCGACGCCGCCTTCGCGGCGCAGGGTGACGAAAATCTGCCACGATTGGCCTTCCGCATCCTCAACCAGCAAGTAAAGGTACCCATACCCCTTAGGGCCATATTGTTTCCAAATACGAAGCGCGCCGTCCTCAGCCAAGTCCTCATAAAAAGCCAAAGCTTCGTCAAAATCCCCTTTGGGCCAGACCGCGAGCCAGACCCCAGGCAGGCCCGCGAGGACCTGCGCGTCTTCAGGCCAGGGTAACGGCGCGGGCGGTGGGGTCAAAGGTCCGGTCGGCGAAGGTGAGGCTCGGCGGGTAGGACCAAGACCGCGGGTTGGGCTCGGCGTCGGGAGCAAGGTCGGCGTGGCCGTGGGATGGGGCCGGCGCGTAGGGCTCACGGCCTGCGAAGGGTCGGGGGAACGCACGAGGGGCGCCGCGCCCAGGGTGGGCGGAAGGGTCATTTCCGCGGGCGGGTCACCCATCCCCGCGCACGCGACCAAGAAGGCCAAAAGCACGCCCCAAACAAGCCCCAGACCTCGTTTCATGCCGCGGCCTCCCGCGGCCTCGGCGCCGAGCTCTCTTTCATACCATAAAGCAAAATGCCCGCCGCGACAGCCAGGTTCAAGGAACGCACGCGCCCCTCCATGGGGATGCGAACCACCTGATCGCAGTCCGCGCGCTGTTCAGGGGTCAAACCGGTGCGCTCGTTGCCCAACACCAGCACCCGAGGCCACCGGTACGTCACATCCCGATACGGCACCGCGCCGTGGGCGGAGGAGCCGTACAGCCCGTACCCGCGCTCACGAGCCCAGGCGACGAAATCCGACCAAGCAGCCTGCGCGACCGGAATCCAAAACAGCGCGCCCATGCTGGCCCGCACCGCGGTGGGATGAAACGGATCGGTCCCGCCGTCAATGCGCACCAGCGCGGACGCGCCGACCGCGTCCATGGTGCGGAGCAGGGTGCCCAGGTTGCCCGGGTCTTGGGGCGCGACCACGGCCACCAGCCAGGGATGTCGCGCGGGGTCCAGCGCGTCCAACGGGGTCCAGCGCTGACGCGCGACCGCGACCAGACCTTGGGAGCTTTCTTTGGGCGAAAGCGCGTCTAAGACCGGGGCCGCTACCGAGATAACCTCGACCCCAGCAGCCCGGGCCCGTTCCACAAGTTCCCGTCCAAAGGGGCTCGTGAGCCGGTCAGGAGACCAGAACAAGGTTTCAAGCCATCCGCCGGCTTCGAGCGCGGCCGCAATATGGGTGAGCCCTTCCACCAAAAAGCGGCCTTCCTCCCGTCGGGCTTTGGACTTGAGCAATCGACGGGCGGCTTTGATGCGCGGGTTGCGAGGGCTTTGGATTTGGGGTTGATCCATGCGCCTCTGGCTCCGCTAAGCGGATGCGGTTAGACGGGGCGAACGCCAACCAAAGACCAGTTCTAAAAACCACGGCAAGAGCATGTTCGCCTCCGGGCTCTCGCGGAAGTTCTCCACCAATTTCCGGAAGGCCTCTTCCCCCAAAGTACGCACATACACATCACGATAACGCATCAACCGGCCCAGGTTGCTCTCGCGATTGAGCTCAGGGTGGAATTGGGTCGCCCAAATCGGCACGCCGGGGATGCGCAAGGCCTGATAAGGCGACAAATCCGAATAAGCCAGCGGGAGCGCCCGGTGGTCTGGGAAGCGGGTCACGTGTTCTTTGTGGCCCAATTGCGCATCAAACGCGTCGGGCAGGCGCCGAAAGAGTTCGTCCTCGCGGCCCTGGGGAGTGAGGTAAATCCGAAACGTGCCTACCTCCGTACGGCTTGTATCGCGCTCAACCCGTCCTCCCAGGGCGACGGTCAAGAGCTGAAACCCAAAGCACGACGCGAACATGGGTTTTGCGGCCGCAACGATCTCGTTGAGAAAAGCCAGGGTCGCGTCCAAATGCGGACAGCTTCCATCCGAAACGTTGTATTCGCCGCTCCCCCCGACGAACAGCCCGTCATAGCGCTGCCATACCTCGCGGCGCGGGGGGCCTTGCAAAAGGTCGTAGGTATCGATGGCTTCGTCGGGTAAGCCGGTCGCCCACAGAAAATCGCGGCGCTCGCTCTCGCGTACAGGGTCGTCAGGATTACGCGCCTGCAACAACAAAAACCGGGGGGTCGCTACCATGTCCGCGCCTCCAAACCCTGGGGTGAATTCGATTGCAAATTAAGGCTCGATACCCGGGCTCATGCCCAGGCCAAAGGCCCCCAGACCACCATGTCCCGGCCATAAGGACGCCATTGGGCCGGCTCAAGACGGGGATAGGCATCCAAGCGCTGGGGCGGGGGCTCCCGGTCGGTGACCAACCCGCGCAAAGCTGAATACCCGCCCACCAAATAAGGGGCGAGGGTGATCACGGCCCACTGAGCCAGCTGTTCGCGTAAAAACGAAGTCAGCACGTATGCGCCCCCTTCCACCATGACGCTCTGAAAGCCCAAATCCCGCAACCGGGCCAACATCGCGGCCAGGTCCAGGCCCTCATCCGCGCGCGGGATGCGCTCGACCCGGGCGCCCGAAAGCACCAGTTCGGCCTCACGCTCGTCATCCGCGTCCTCGGCCGCGAAGATAATGGGCGGCTTCGGGTGCTCCAAGACGCGCGCGGTCGGCTGGGTGCGCAAGCGGCTATCCAAAATAATGGGGGTGGGATGCGGCCCGCCCACGCGACGTGCGGTGAGTTTTGGGTTATCGGCTAGGACGGTGCCCACGCCAACCAAGATGCCGTCGTGCCGGGAGCGAAGTTGGTGGGTCAGGCGCTTGGTCTCGGGGCAGCTGATGCCCAAGCCCTCGTTAGGATGCACCGCGATGGTGCCGTCTAACGTCTGGGCATAGGCCAGGGTCACGAACGGTTGCTTACGGTCGGTCCAGGCCGCGATGGCCCGTTCGACCTCATGAACAGGGTCGGCCATAGACCACCTCCCGGCGGGGAGTAGACTTGGCCTTATTGTACTCGATGCGCGGCTTTTTCTCGGGCTTTAGGGCAAAACAATTGTATAATTCCTCGCATGGAGTTTGACGCCACGCTGCAGCGGCTAACTCACACATATGGTCTACGCTTGATCGAACCCAAGGCCTGGGCACCGGCTGAGCTTTTGCACCTGGACCAGGCTCTCGCGCGGTTCGCGCGCGTGCTGCGTCCGGCGCATTGTTTGGCCTCGCTCTTTGCGAACCTGCGCCTTCAACGCCGCGAAGATATTCGCCAAGGCGCGCTCGCGCGGCGGGATGAGATTTTATTTCACCCGCGCGTGCTTTCCCAAAACCCGCCTTGGCTGGCCCAAGTCGCCATTGTGCACGAACTCGCGCACGTTTGGGCCTTCCGCTC
>JAADEP010000218.1 GCA_013153335.1 Chloroflexota bacterium | reverse complement strand
GCGTCCTCGCGCTCGTCTTCGGGCAGGTAGGGCAGGATTTTGATGAACGCGTACGCGCGCTCCCAGGGTTCATCTTCGATTTCAAGCGCCGCGGCTTGCGCGCGCCGCGCGGCCTGGATACGGCGTTCTTCGTCGACCTCGATCTCCGCGAGCATGCGCCACAGCGTGGCCCACAAGGTGGGGTCAGGCGGCTGGGTGCGGTCTTGGGCGTGTTGTTGTTCCAGGGCCTCTAAGGTCTCGCGCGCGGCTTCGGCCAAAGCCCGGCGCAGCTCGGGGTCGTCGGTGTGTTGCGCGAGGTGATACAAGGCCCGAAAGCGTTCCACTGGCTCGCGGATTTGTTGAGCATCGGGGAGCGCGTGGCGCACCAGCGCGGTGCGCACGTCAGGCCGGCGGGTCTTCTCAGCCAGGCTGATCAGCCACCACACGCGCGACTTGGGCGAGGGCAATTTGCGCACCACGGCCAAGACCTGGTCGACCGCGCCCCGCCGCAGCAGACGACGCATAAGCGCGTGCGAGACCCGGTTGCGCTCGCGCGGGGAAAGCAGGGTGAGTACCCGGTTCGCGCGCTCGTCTTCGCCCGCGTCGAGCCAGCGCGAGAGCAGAGCCAAAGCCAGGTGCTCGCGCTGCGCGCCCTTGGGCATCAGCCGGAGCGCGTGCTCGACCACGTCATACGCTTCAGGATGCGCGGCCAACCCGCTGGCCAGCCAGAGCACCAGGTCCCAGCGTCGGCGCTGCCCGGTTTGGTCTTCGCACAACGCGTAGGTAAGGGTGTGCTCATATCCCGACGCGCAGAGAATCACGCTTTGATCAATGGCCCGGCGCAAGGTGATGGGCAACGCGTACGCGGTGGTGGAAGGTGAGGTGGTCGTAACATGCGTCATGGCCGTACTCCGGGTCAAATTTCCGGCCGGCGAAAGGGGGTGGCGAAGACCGCGGTGAACCCTCGCAGCCGGTCAGAACAAACGGGTTTGTCGTTCGGGCGGGGGCAGGCCCAGGTGTTCGTACGCGCGTGCGGTCGCGATCCGACCCTGGGCTGTACGTTCGATCAGTCCCAAACGCAACAGATACGGTTCAATAACATCCATCAACGTATCGGGTTCTTCACTCACCGCGGCCGCTAGGGTTTTCAGCCCAACCGGGCCTCCGTGGAACTTTTCAATAAGCGCGTGCAGCACCGCGCGGTCCACCTCGTCCAGCCCCAGCTCGTCGATGTTGAGCATGGCCAGCGCGCGGCGGGCCACGTCTTCGGTGATCACGCCCTCGGCCCGCACCTGCGCGTAATCGCGCACCCGCCGGAGCAGCCGCAGCGCGATGCGGGGGGTGCCCCGGGAGCGCCGCGCGATTTCGGCCAGACCCGCCGGGGTGGCTTCCACGCCCAAGTGCCGGGCTGCGCGCGCCAGAATGGCCTCGAGCGCGGCTTGGTCATAGTAGTCAAGCCGGTAGATCGCGCCGAACCGTGCGCGCAAAGGCGCGGTCACCAACGCGAGCCGGGTGGTCGCGCCCACAACGGTAAAGCGGGGAAGGCGCAATCGAACCGAGCGCGCGGCCGGGCCTTTGCCGATCACGATGTCCAGCGCGAAGTCTTCCATCGCGGGGTAGAGCACTTCTTCGACCGCGCGGCTCAAGCGGTGGATTTCGTCGATGAACAGGATGTCGCCCGCGCGCAAGTTGGTCAGGATGGCCGCCAAGTCGCCCGCGCGCTCGATGGCCGGGCCTGAGGTGACCTTGATGTCCACGCCCATTTCGTGGGCCAGAATGTGGGCCAGGGTCGTCTTGCCCAAGCCCGGAGGGCCATAGAACAGCACGTGGTCCAGGGGCTCGCCCCGCTGCCGCGCGGCCGCGATCAACACGGCCAGGTTTTCCCGCACCGGGTCTTGGCCAATGAGGTCGGCCAGACGCCGAGGTCGCAGTGCGGGGTCGAGCTCCGTGGGCTCGTCGGACAAGGGCGTAGGCGAAACAAACCGGTCCATCTCAACGCCGCTTCTTCTTTTTCTTCTTTTTGGCCTTGGCCTTGCGCTTCGCCTTGGCTTTGGCCTTGGTCTTCTTCTTCGGGGTGGAAGGCCGGCCTGCTGCGCGCGGCGCGGGCGCATACGCGTCGTCAAACTCGGGACCGAGGTCGGGCATGCCCCCCAGGCCACCAAAGCCTCCCATGCCGCCGCCGAAGCCAAAGAGCCGACCCAGGCCCAGGCCACCGCCGCGGCCCAGCTGCTTGAAGATGCGCTTCATTTGGCGATATTGGCGCAAGAGCTCGTTCACGTCTTGCACCGTCGTGCCCGAGCCCTGGGCGATGCGCCGCTTGCGGCTCGCGTTGAGGATCTCGGGCCGGCGGCGTTCTTCGGGGGTCATGGAGTTGATAATGGCCTCGACTTTCTTGAGCTGCTTCTCGGCTTCGTGGGGGTCGATCTGCCGGGCCGCGCGGCCCAAATCCCCAGGCAGCATTTCGAGGATCTTGCCCAGGGGCCCCAGTTTGCGCATCTGGCGTAGCTGGTCTCGAAAGTCTTCGAGGGTGAATTCGCCCCGCAACATGCGCTCGGCTTGGCGCTCGGCCTCTTCCTTATCTAGAGCCTCTTCGGCTTTTTGGATGAGGCCGATGATGTCGCCCATGCCCAAAATGCGGGACGCCAGGCGCTGGGGGTCGAAGACCTCGAGCGCGTCCAGCTTTTCGCCCACGCCCAAGAATTTGATGGGCACCCCCGTGACCGCGCGGATGGAGATGGCCGCGCCTCCGCGCGCGTCACCGTCCATCTTGGTCAAGATCAAGCCCGTGATGGGCACGGCTTCTTTGAAGCCCTGGGCCACCGACACCGCTTCCTGGCCGATCATCGCGTCCACGACCAGCAGAACCTCCCGCGGGTCGACCCGGCGGGCCATCTCTTGGATCTCGTCCATGAGAGCCTGGTCCAGCTGGGACCGGCCCGCGGTGTCCGCGATAAGGACGCTGTAGCCGCCTTCGGCCGCGCGGCGTTTCGCGCGCTCGACCAGCTGGGGCGGCGCGACGCCTTCCTCATAATAAACAGGCACGCCCAATTGCTCGCCCAGGGTCTGGAGCTGCTGGACCGCGGCCGGTCGGTAAGGGTCGGCCGCGACCAACATGACCCGCTCGCCTTCGCGGCGCAGAAAACGGGCCAACTTGGCCGCGGTTGTGGTTTTGCCCGAGCCTTGCAGGCCGACGAGCATGATCACATGCGGCTTGGGCCCGGTGAGGTTCAGAGGCTCGGGCTCGCCCAGGGTGTTGACCAGTTCTTCGTGGACGATTTTGATGACCTGCTGCGCGGGCAGCAAGGCTTTGTGGATCTCCGCGCCGATGGCCCGCTCGCGCACGCGCTGGATGAAGTCGCGCACGACTTTGTAGTGGACGTCGGCTTCGAGCAGGGCCAAGCGTACTTCGCGCAAGACCTCTTCGACGTCCTTCTCGGTCAGCCGGCCCCGGCGGCGGATTTTGTCAAAGACTTGGTTGAGGCGTTCGCTCAGCAGGCCAAACATGCTCGTCTCCTCAGGCCCGAGGGTTGCGGGTTAGGCCGATGTATCCGCGTCCAGCGCGCGCACCCACTCGGCCAGGGTGTCGAAGCCCTGCTGCCAGAACGCGGGGTCGCGCGGGTCCACGCCCGCGTCGGCCAGGATGTCCATGGGCGCGCGCGACCCGCCCGCTTCGAGCAGCCGGAAGTACACGGGCTTGAACGCGTCGCCCTCTTGTTTGTAGCGGCGGTACAGGGCCAGAACCAACAACTGGCCGAACGCGTACGCATACACGTAAAACGGCACCCGGTAGAAATGGGGGATGAGGATCCATTCCCAGCGGAACTCGTCGCTGAGCTCGACAGCGTCGCCGAACTGCTCTTGCAACAGTCCGTAATAGTGCGCCGCGATGTCGTCCGCGCTTGCGCCTCGCGGAAAATGGTCGTGCGCGTAGATCTCGAACAGGGCGAAGTAGGCCTGGCGCAGAATGGTCGCGTAATTCTCGTCCAGATAGCCGAAGAGGATCTCGCGGCGCGCCTTGGGGTCGGTCTCGTGTTGCAACAGGTAATCGAGCACCAAAATTTCGCCAAAGGTCGACGCGGTCTCGGCCAAGGGCAACGGCGCGTGAAAGGTGAACACGCTGTGCTCCGCGGCCAGCATGCCGTGGATCGCGTGGCCCAGCTCGTGGGCCAGGGTGGCCACGTCGCTGATGCGACCTTGGAAGTTCACCAGCACCCAAGGGGTCAGGCCAGGCAACGCGGTCAGGCAGAACGCGCCGCTGGTCTTGCCCTTGCGGATTTCGCTATCTAAGTGGCCTTCGTCCAGCACCCGGCGGGCCATGGCCGCGAACCGCGGGTCAAACGCGGTGAACGCGTCCAGGATCAGCCGCATGGCTTCGTCCAGGGTGTATTGCCGGTCCGAAGGCTCAACGGGCGCGTAGACGTCATAGCGCCGCAAGCGCTCCATACCCAACGCGCGCGCCTTGACCCGGAAGAAGTCCTGGAACACGGTCCGGTTGCGTCGGGTGACGTCGAGCAGGGTGTCGACTACTTCGTCGGGCAGGTGGTTGATGAGGTTGCGCGCGGAAATGGGCCGCGGGTAGCCCCGAAGCACCACCTGCTCGTTGTGCCAGTCTTGGGTCACGGCCTGGTAGATCTGGGCCAGGGGCTGTTTGTCCTCGAGAAAGACTGAAAACAGGGCCTGGTAGGCTTTTTCGCGCAGCTCGGGGTCGGGATGGCGGAAGTAGGGCACCAGCTCGCCCCGGGTGAGGCGCTTGACCTCGCCCTCGACCTCCAGGGGGAAGGTGTACGCGTTGGTTAGGGTGCTATAGACCGAGCGTAGCGCGGCTACGCCGGAGACGTCCTTGAGGTTGATCACCCGCTCCTCGGGCTCGGAGAGGGTGTGGTCGCGAAAGAGGCGCTTGTATTCGAGGTAGTAGCGGTAGCGCTCGCCCACGCGTTGCAGCAAGCGCTCGGCCTGTTCGTCGGGTAGCTGCTTCCACCACAGGTCGAAGAAGAGCAGCCGGTTTTGCACTTGGGCCATGAGCTGGCGGGCCTTCGCGAGCATGGCCAGGGCCTTGGGATCCTGGGTGTTCTCTGAGAAGCGCAAGCTCGCGTAGCTCATAATGCGCGCGACCAAGCGCATGATGGCTTCCAGCTCTTGCAGCCACGCGCGCAGCTGGTCCGCGGTGACCTCGGGCCCCAAGGCCTCGCGGTGGCGCTCGAAGCGCGCGACCGCCTGCTCCAGCTCTTGCAGCGCCGCTTCCCAAGCCTGATCCGAGGGGAAGAGGTCCGTCAACGACCAGGACGTTGGCTCGTACATATTCCCTCCGTGATGCGCGATACCCGACCCGCGCCAATCCATCCACCCAGGCGCCCAGCCGGGTTGGCTCAGAAGTATTGTACCGCAAGCTCTCGACCTCTGGCCGTCGCGACAGAGGGGGCAGGCAATTTTTGTCGAAACCGGAGATAAACCAAGGACCGACTTACAGCGGTCGATGCTCACCCTACACGGAAATTCGTTACGACCCGCGCCCTAACCTGCTTTGCAACATCCTGCGCAGTGAGCGACAATAAGCAGAAAGACCGGGCTCAAGGCGCGTGTGCTTGGCTCAACGGCGACAGCCCTTTTCGCTTCCCCGCGTTGTCGTTTGCGTGTCGCGTTCTACCATTGAAAATGTTACCGAGGGGGTATGGTTCTCTCAAATGAGAATGTTACCGAGAGGAGAGCCATGAACCCCGAGGTGACC
>JAADEP010000142.1 GCA_013153335.1 Chloroflexota bacterium | reverse complement strand
CGCGCGCCAGGCGTTGCGCCTGTTGGAACAAGTTTTCCCGCGGGTTCGCGATAGCCCGGGGGCTGGCGTAAAGCACGGTGTTGTACGTTCCCGGTACGTCCATGCCATATACCGTAGGGAAGACGGTCGACAAAGTGGCGTAAAAGGCATCGACCAAGCGTCGGTCGTGCTCGGTCCGCCCAACATTGAGGGCGACCGCGCCATGCTCGGTCAAATGCGCCCGCACAAGTTGAAAGAATTCGCGCGTGGCCAAATGCGCGGGGATGTAGGGCGGCCGATAGGCATCGAGGATGATCAAGTCATACCGACGAGGATCTTGCCGCAACCCAAGGCGTCCATCTTGAACCCGAGCCTCAAGCAGCGTCACTTCACCCAGGCCGAAGAATTGATAGCCAACCGCGAGCACCTCGGGGTCGATCTCCCATCCCGTGATGTGTTGCAGATGCGGGTAAAAAGCAGCGGCTTGTCGAGCTGCGGTCCCGCCGGCCAGGCCCACGATCGCGACCGAGCGCACCTGCCCAGGCTCGAAAGGCGGCCCTTGCAAGAAAGGAGCCGCGTGAAAATGCATCCAACTTCCCTTCGCGGTGAGGTGCTCGGGGTGGTATATCGAATGCACGCCCTGGCCTTCGTTCAAGATGAGCAAGCGCCACCCCTCACGCTCCCAGACCTGGATGAGATTATACGCACTTTCCTTTTCATATATCAAACCCGGCGCGGGGCGCAAAGGGCCCGCGCTCCAGACGAACCACAACCAAGCCCCCAGAGCCATCCAACCCAGGGCCAGTACAACCCGAGTTCGGGAACGTGGCCACAAATATAGGCCCCATGTCGCGAGCAGCAACGCGATGAGCAGGAAGGTACGTCGAATTCCAAGCCAAGGCACCAAAACCAAATCGGGCAGAAACGTGCCCAAGAACGCGCCCAAAGTACCGATGGCCGAGACCCAACCGCTCACGCGGCCCACCTGGTCAGGGCGAGGTTGCGCGAGGCGCAGAACCATGGGCGAAACCATGCCCAAGAGCGTCACTGGCCACGCGAAGAAAAGCAGCACAGTCACAAAGGCGAGGAGCAAAACCGAAAAGCGCCCCTGCCCCAGGGCAGTGCTGGCGCGCAAGAGAAAGGGCCGCGCAGCGACCGCGGCCACCACGACGCCGACCGCCGCGGCCATGAACACCCAGGCTAAACTCTGCCGACTAGGCCATCGATCGGCGAGGCGGCCACCGAGCCACGCGCCCAAGGTGAGATACAATAAAATTAGACCGATGATCGCGGCCCAAACCAAATTGCTCGCGCCCAAAAAGATGCGCAACAAACGGCCCGCGGCCAACTCCAACATCAGCGTCGTAAGCCCGCCGAGCCACGCGGTCACAGCCAAGGAGAGCGACAACATAGGCGACCTCGGCAATGTTGTGAAATGCAGAGTATCCCGCTCAACAGGATGGCTTTTCTCCAATTTCTACACCAGTCTTCCAGGAGTTCTAAGATATTCTGCCCAACATAGCAAAACATGCGCCAAAACAAGGCGTTCCATCCGGTCAAGAGTGTACCATAGGCGCGACTCAAAGCAGGTTTTCTCGTATGAGCAAACAAGAGAGAGGTGTTCCATGCCCTCCTCGGAAACCCTAAATGACGAGGCATTCCGTCAATTGGTCGAAAAATACCATCGAGCCGTCTTCGGGCGATGTTATCGCCTGTTGGGCAACCAAGACGATGCGGCTGACGCGACGCAAGAAGTCTTTTTGCGCGTATACCGCTCATGGGACCATTTCGATCCTCAACGTCCCCTGCTGCCGTGGATCATGACCATCGCCACTCGCCTATGCATCGACCGCTTGCGACGGCGCCGCATCAACCAAGTACCTTGGGAGGAGACCCTGATCGCGGACGGAGCTGCGAGTTTAGAAGAGCAGGTCTTCAGCCAGGAAGCACGGCAAAAGCTCCGCCAGCTGGTCGCCCAACTGCCCGAGATCGAACGGACGCTGGTGATTCTGCATTACTGGGAGAATTTATCTTACGAGGAGATTGCTCGCCAAGTTGGGCTCACCGTCGGTGCTGTAAAAAGCCGGCTCTACCGGGCGCGGCGTTGGCTGGCCCAAGCGTGGGAACAACAAGCTTAACTTCGCCCAAGCCAGGGAGGTGCCACCCAGCGAACGCTTTTCGACCCCGCGAGAAGCGGGCCAATAAACACAACCGCCTGCACGCGCTTCTGAAGGAGGAGAAATGCCTCGTCTGCATCCGCACCGTCCTTTGACGTTGGATCAGGCCTTGCGCCTTGCGCGGCCCGCGCAACCTGAACCACCGCCCGACCTGGTTGACCGCATTCTCCACCGCGTTCATGCGACCTCGTCCCCTCGAACGACGCGGGGCCCTGTTTGGGCTTTGGTCGTCTTGAATTTGTTTAGTTTGGGGATGAGCGGCCTCAGCATGTTTTATACGCCCGACGCCCCTTGGTATTGGGTCCTTTACACCCGCTTCACCTACTGGCTTAGCATTCTCTACCACATCGTTCACTTTAGCATGGATGTGCTCAAGTCGGCCTGGCCGTGGTTTTTGGCCCTGCTGGCCGTGCTGGTTTTAGGACGTTACGCGCGGCATTGGGCCGGCACCTGGACAGGCCGCGTCCGGCGCCTGCTTTGGGCGCGCGGATAACAACCAACCCAAGCTTTTCGGTTATGCAAGGAGGTGTCAACCATGCGCCCTCTTCCTTCCCGCTGGATGTGGGTATTGCTCGGCGTGATAGGGCTTGGAGCCCTGTTCGGGTCCCCGCAGCCCGTTTGGGCGGGTGAAACCAAAGTCATCTATGAAGGGCAGTTCGTCGTTCCGGCAGGCGAACGCTTTGAAGGCAATATTGTCTTGATCAACGGGCAGGTCCGGATCGAACCGAAGGCCGTTGTCCACGGCGACGTCGTTGTCCTGGGTGGCTTGCTCGAGGTCAAAGGCCGAATTACGGGCAACATCACCCTGGTGAACGGACGGGCCGTGCTATACGCCACCGCGCAAGTGCAAGGGGATATCGTCAAAATCAACGGTGAACTGCAACGCTACCCAGGCGCGCGCGTTGAGGGTGCGATCCACCAAGGCGTCAAAACCGCGGCTGGCTGGACCACGAGTGGGGAAGAAGACACGGGGGACAAGGTCCTGGCGTGGCTGGCCCGCCTGGTGCGCGGGGTCGTGCGCACCATTGGGTGGAGCTTGCTCGCCATGGCCGTGGCCCTCTTGGTGCCAGGGGCCTTGCGCCGCACGGGAGAAGCCTACGTATTGCACCTGCGTCCAGCCCTCCTGCTGGGCGTATTGGTCTTCGTACTTTTGCCCATCGTAGGCATACTGCTTTTGATCACCGTGATCGGCATTCCCATCGCGCTGCTGCTGTTCGCCCTCGCCGGCGTCGCCTGGGTCTTCGGGCTCCTAGCGTTGGGTTGGCTGCTCGGGGAACGGACCTTCCGCGCACTAGGGTACACCCAAGGCCACCCGGTCATCGTCGCGGGCGTGGGGAACCTTTACTTGCAAGCCTTGCTCAGCGTGCTGAAGATCTTCCCCACCTTTTACTTCTTGGTCTTCCTCGCGTTGGGTGCGGCGGCTATCGGGGTTACCCTCTACACCCGCTTCGGCACAGCCATGCCCGAAAACCTCGACGACTGGTGGAATGCCATTCGCGAGCTCGCGTGATCAGGTCTTGCCGAGCCACAAGGCTACATGCTGCGCCGTGGCCACGCTCCGCCCCATGACGCAGCAGCAAGCCCTAAGGCAGGACCACGAGCTCTTGAAGGAAAGCCTCCACTTCGTCGAAACGCACGCATGCCCCGCCTCGTACGAACTGGACGAGCGCATACACAACAACGAAAAACACGGGCCCGAGTTTGGCATCGGGCCCGTGTGTGCTATATCCCAAGCTCAAAGAACGTTATTAGGCCGGGCAGGTGCGAGCGAGTTGGCCATAAAGGTGCCCCATCACCAGCGAGGGGTATACGGCCAAGAACAAAGTCAGCAACCAGCCAAGGCATGGGATCAACATCAGGATCCCGGCAATGATGCTTAGGACAAACCCCAAGCCCATGCTTACAAGTAGCACCATGATTAGGCCGCCCAAGCATGTAGTGATAATGCTAAAGAAGCGGCCTATGTTGAACAATTGGGCAAAGTTCCCCCCTGTCTTCAAAAAGAGGACCGCCAAGGCTGGTCCTACGAAAGCTGAGTAAAGCCAGACAAGGAACTGAATCAAAAGCATTGTAGGCGAGAGCCCACGTCCCCAAGCTGGGCCAGGGGTGGTAGAGAAAGCTTTGGCTCCCCCGCCGACGGTGAGCCCTAAAAGCCCAGCGATAATGATGATGGGGATGAGGTACACAAACAGAGCGACTAAGAACTTCAAGCCATCTACGAAATACTGGCCAATCCGATCCCAACTCGGAAGGCGATTATCCCCCCGCATTACGTTCGCCGCCACGGCCAAAAGATAGCCTGCAATAATGGGCAGCGGGATGAGGAAAAACATGAAGATGAAGAGGAAGACGAGGATGAGCATTTTGGTAAACCACGACTCATCCTCAAACATGTATGTGAAGGCACGGCCAATGTTCATCGTGTGTACCTCCGAGAAAAGGTTACTCTCGCGTTGTAGAGCGAGATTTACGCAATTCTATTGTATAGATTCGTTTAGGGATCGTCAAGATGACGGAGCAAAAGAACGAAAGTTCGGATGCTTGTCATCTTCATCAACACGCTGTCCAAGCTCCGCCATGCCCAAGACTTCACAGTATCCCTTCCGCGTTCAGAACGAAGCGTTGTGCATCGGGCGAGCGTCCTTTTCCCGGACCAAAAGGGCAACCGGGCCGATCGCTCCACCCGCCAAGAGTCACTTTGCGCCAACGAATCCTCCAAGGCCGAGCCATGGCTACCAATACGAATTATAAGTAGCCAGACTTCGCGCTCCAACTAAGCTTTAAGCCCAAAACCGGCTCTGCCTGACCAACGCGGATACGCACGCCGGCAAGCCGACCGTTACTAAACACAACAGATGAAACTTTGCAGTGAGCGTCTTATGACAGCAAGCGACTCCCCAAAATTGCGACGCTCTTTCAGCCGCCTGCCCTGCTAAGCAGAATGCGCCATGGTGTTTTCGAGGTAAAATACATCGACTCACGAGTTTCCGGAGGTGGGCATGGAGCCGTTCCGTCGTTTGACGTCTCCGGTGGTGCCGTTGCCGCGGCACGACATCAACACCGACGACATCATCCCCGCGCAGTATCTCAAAGGGACTGACCGCCGCGGCCTGGCCCAAGGTCTATTCGCGCGCTGGCGCTACCGGGATGATGGCAGCCCGGACCCGAATTTTCCTCTCAATGACCCGCGCTACCAAGGCGCGCGAATCCTGCTCGCTGGCGCGAACTTCGGCAGTGGCTCGTCTCGCGAGCACGCGGTTTGGGCGTTGATGGAATGGGGGTTCCGCGCGGTGTTGGCGCCTTCCTTCGCGGATATCTTCTTCAACAACGCGGTGCAAAACGGTTTGCTCCCCGCGCGCATCTCGCAAGAGGTCTTTGAGGAACTGCGCGATTGGGTGCTCGCCCACCCGGGTGAACCCATCACCCTCGACCTCGAGACGCAAACCATCCAACGCCCCGACGGCAAGGTTTATACTTTTGACGTAGACGCGTTCACGCGCATCCGGTTGCTGCAAGGCTTGGACGAGCTGGATTACTTGCTCGCGCATCTGCCCGAGATTGAAGCGTACGAAG
>JAADEP010000075.1 GCA_013153335.1 Chloroflexota bacterium | reverse complement strand
GTCATGACCACCTTGCACGCGGGCGCGAAGTTCGGCGGCGGCGGGTACAAGGTGTCGGGCGGTCTGCACGGCGTGGGGGTGTCGGCTGTCAACGCCCTCTCCGAATGGTGCGAGGTTGTGGTCAAACGGGAAGGCAAGATCTATCGCCAGCGGTACGAGCGAGGACGGCCCGTCACCCCGGTCGAGGTCATCGGAACCACGTCGCCCGATGACACTGGCACGCGCACGACGTTCAAGTTTGACCGGGAAATCTTCGGCGATCTGGACTACAAGTTCGACATTTTGGCCCAACGCTTTCGGGAAATGGCCTTCGTCACCCGGGGCGTATGGATCCGGTTTGTGGACGAGCGCATCCGGCGAGAAGTGAACTTTTACTTCGAGGGCGGCATTGTTTCCTTTGTTCGGTATCTCAACCGCCACCGCAAGCCCCTCCATCCGGTGATTTACGCGGAGAAAGAGATCGACGGTGTCACGGTGGAGGTCGCCATTCAATACACCGAAGCCTATACCGAATCGGTGTACGCGTTCGCGAACACGATTCACACCGTGGATGGCGGCACGCACTTGACCGGCTTGCGCACGGCCATTACCCGCACGCTGAACGAATACGCGCGTAAACATGGCCTGCTCAAGGATTCGGACCCGAACTTCAGCGGCGAGGATACGCGCGAAGGCTTAACCGCGGTGGTGAGCATCAAGCACCCGGATCCGCAGTTCGAGAGCCAAACCAAGGTCAAGCTGATGAACCCCGAGGTGCAGACCTACGTGCAACAGGTCACTGCGGAAGCTTTGGGCACGTTTTTGGAAGAAAACCCTTCGGCCGCGCGCGCGATCATCCAGAAGTGTCTCACCGCGGCCCGAGCTCGGGCGGCCGCACGCAAAGCTCGCGATTTGGTCATTCGTAAGTCCGCGCTCGAGAGCATGACCCTGCCCGGCAAGCTCGCGGATTGCTCTGAGCGCGACCCCGCGCGCACCGAGCTTTACATCGTGGAAGGCATCTCGGCCGGCGGGTCGGCCAAACAAGGCCGAGACCGACATTTCCAGGCCGTGCTCCCCTTGCGCGGCAAAATCCTCAACACCGAGCGTGCCCGGCTGGATAAGATCCTGTCGAACAACGAGATCAAGGCCCTGATTGCCGCGCTGGGCACGGGCATTGGCGACCAGTTCAACCTGGACAATTTGCGTTACGGACGAGTGATTATCATGAGCGTCGACGGCGAAGAGTGGACGTTGGTGCGCGATGCCCAGACCGGTTGGGTGCGCGCGGTCCAAATTGGCGCATTTGTTGATGCCTTGTTGGACGAGGCCCGTGCGGATGCCGATCCTGAGGCTAGCGCCTCGGAAGCAACATCCCGGGTCCGGCAGTATCAGGTGTTGGCGGTCGATCGGGAGGCCAAGCAGGCGAGCTTTCTGCCGCTCAAGCAGGTGTTGCGCCACACCATTCACCAAGAGCCCCTGTACGAACTTCGCACCGCGTACGGTCGCTGGGTGCGGGTCACGGGGACGCACAGCATTTTTGTGTGGACAGGGCGCGAGTTCCGCCTCAAGCGCGGGGACGAAGTGCAGCCCGGTGATTGGCTCATTCTGCCGCGGCGCTTGTCGTGGCCCCGGCCCACGCCCCCCGAGACCCCCTTGCCTTGGACCGAGGACCTCTTCTTCTTGCTCGGCTTTTTGGTCGCGGACGGCGCGTGGGACCCCGAAGGGGTGCGGTTGACGCTGCGCCGCCAAAACACCCAGGTGGTGAACGAAGTGCGCGAGGCCATCCGAAACACCTTGGGTGTGGAGCCTTTAGAGGTCGCATCGACCACGCGCACGTTGACGTGGCTCATCCGCAAGCCCGGGCTGCACGAGGCTTTGGCCCAAACCCTGGTCTTGGACCCAACCCGGCCCTTGAACGACGACATCCCCGACAGCGTGTTCAACGCCGCGACCGAGTTGCAGCTTGCGTTCCTGCGGGGCTACTTCTTCGGCGATGGCACCCTGGCCGTGACCGGTGTCCAGATGATGACCACGTCCAGGCGGGTTGCGGTCAAGTTGCTCTATTTGTTGCAAACCCAGGGGATCGTGGCATCGCTCGCGCAGCGGCCTTTGGCCCGGGGGCGGGTCAACTACCTCATCGGCATCGCGGCCAAGGAGGATTTGCGCCGTTTGCAAGATCTCTGGATCGGCCATCCGCGCTCGTATCGCCTTTTGCTGCGGATCTCTGGCCGTGGCCGCAGCGGCATCAACCGCAATTTTATACCTATCAGCGACACTTTGGTTGCCATACCGGTGCAAGAAGTTCGGCAAAGGCAGGCCAGCAGCCCCTGGGTTTATGACCTCACGGTCGAAGAGGGAAGTAATTTCCTCTGCGGCGCAGGCGGCTTTATGGTGCACAACACCGATGCGGATGTCGATGGTAGCCATATCCGCACATTGCTCCTGACCTTTTTCTTCCGCTACATGCAGCCCTTAATTGAGCGCGGTCACCTTTACATCGCACAGCCGCCCTTGTATCGCATCGAGCACAAGAAAAAGGTCTATTATGCGTACAGTGACGAAGAGAAGGAGCAGATCCTCAAACGCTTAAAGGTCTCGCCGGACCAAGTGCGCATCCAACGATATAAGGGCTTGGGCGAAATGAACCCGCAGCAACTTTGGGAGACCACCATGGACCCTGAGCGACGCACGTTGCTGCAAGTCACGGTCGAAGACGCGGCCGAGGCGGATCGCACGTTTGACATGCTGATGGGGCCGTCGGTCGCGCCCCGGCGCAGCTTCATTCAGCGCCACGCGCGCGAAGTGCGCAACCTCGACGTGTAGCCGCTGGCCCAATCGCCCCGCCCGAAAGGGGTTGAGCCATGTTCGTGTGGTGGAAAACCATAGCGCCCTGGCTCCTGTCGCCAACGGGATTCTGGTTCGCAGCCTTGACGTTCTGGCTGTTGAGCTTGGGTTGGCTCGTCCAGTTCCGGGCCAGTGAAATGACCTTCCGCACGCGCGGGCAATATACCCTGTTTGGGTTGATTTTGCTGGCCGCGCGGGCCTTGGTGCTTGGGCTGGCGTTGCGTTATCTCGACCAAGGAGCCTGGAGCGAGAACTGGCTTTGGCGCGCGGCCCAGGTCACCGCGGCGTTCGCTTATCTGCAGCTGTGGCTGCCCTACCGCCGTCCCATGATTCTAGACAACCTCTTGGAGGGCTACCGGGGCATTGTAGCAGTTGGCTTGATTATTTGGGGCGCGGTATCCGCGCTTATGGCCGATCGGGGTCCGGCAAGTCTCGAGCTCGCGCTGCGCGGGTGGTCGATGTTGGGCATGGCGGCCGCGGGCGGTTTCTTCTTATGGAACTTGCTCCATCGCTGGTACACGGGCTGGACCTGGCGGGCCGCCCTGGGGGTGGGGTTCCTGTTGGGTTTTGGCTTGGATAGCTTCCTGCCCCCGGACGTGCGCGTGGCGACCTTGTTGGCCGAATGGGCCCTCTATCCGTTCTTGATGGTCTGGCCCGCGCTCCAGGGCGTCGATGAACAGCTCACCGAAGAGATCACGATGCTGCGCGGGCGGGTGCATCTGCTGCTGGAGAAGCAGGAACAACTGGAGACCGAACGGCAAACCCTGCTCGCGCTGCAGCGGCACAGCCCTTTGCTCATGCGCACGGCGGACCCGGTCTTCTGGCGCAGCATCACGGACTTGGTTCTCTCGCTGGAGCAAAATTTGCGGCTCTTCAGCCAAGAGCAGGTGTGGCCCCAACTGGGCTGGCCTCGGCAACGCGCGCTCTTCTTGCTGCGAGCGTTGACCGAGTGGTACCGCGATCTTAGCGAAGCCTTACAATACCTCCAGCAGAAAGAACAAGGCTCTAGCTCGTCAGAGTGGACCACCTTCCGCGTGGTCTGGCACACGGTGTTGGCGCACTTACGCTACTGGGGGTTGAGCAAAGACGTGGACCTGGCCTTGGCGCTCCCCGACCCGGCTCTCAATCTGTTGGTTCCGGAAAGGGTAGCGCTTTACGCCTTGACGTTGGCCGCGGGACGTGCATATTGGGTCACGCCTGAGCAAGAAGAGGTGAGTCTGAGCGTGCAGTGGGTTCAGTTGGAGAACCACGAAGGCACCGCGCTGCTCGTTGAATTGCGCGACGCGGGTCCACCCCTTGATGAAGAAGATCTGGTCACGGTTTTGCACGCATGGAGCCCATCGGACAAGCCCTTCCCCGGCGAGCCCAAAGGGTGCATTGGCGGCATGGGGCTGCGCGTGGCCAAGGAACTTCTAGAGACCTACCAAGGCGCCTTGTGGCTCGAGAAGGACGGCATGCAAGGGACACGGGTTTCCTTACTTATCCCCACGCGCGATAGCCGACGTTAAATATGAGGTGCGGCCCTATGGAGGAGAAGACCCCTTCGCATTTTGGGCGTTGGTTGGGGACGATTTGGCTTTTGGGGCTCTTCGCGTTTGGCGTGAGCGGCTGTTACCGGCAAACCATCCCTATCCCACAAGCCCTTGCCGCCCCGGCCCCTTACGCGACGCCTCTCTCGGAGACGACACCAACACCGTTTTTGCCCGCGCCGCCGACCGCGACTTGGATGCCTACGTGGACGCCTTCGCTCACGCCCACGGCGACGCCAACGCCGACGTTGCCACCACCCAAGAATTTGAAAGAGGCTTTTGAACGCCGGGTTAACATCTTACTTTTGGGTTCTGACCAACGTCCCTGGGAGGTTGGTTTTCGGACAGACACGATAATTTTGGCTTCTTATAACCCCCAAACTGGAGCTACAAGCCTGATTTCCTTTCCTCGGGATTTGTGGGTGCAGATCCCTGGGGTGGGCTACAATCGGCTCAATACGGCCATGTTTTACGGCGGATTTGATACTTTGGCCGAAACATTTGCTGTCCACTTCCAGGTGCGTCCTCAATACTATATCCTTGTTGGGCATGGCGGGTTCAAAGCCATCATTGAAACTTTAGGAGGCATTGAGGTCGAGGTACCCCGGCGTTTTTGCGATAATTACTATGGTCGAGGCTACAAATGCATCGGGCCGGGCAAAGTGCATCTCAACGCGGATGAGGCCCTTTGGTATGTCCGGGGGCGTACCTATTCCAACGACCTGGACCGCAATCGGCGTCAACAAGCAGTTTTGCTGGCCATTCTCGACGCGTTGATGAGCATGGATGCCTTACGCCGCGCACCTGAGATCTACAACTTGTACCGCCAATGGGTGGATACGAACATCAAGCCAAGTGACATTCCCGGCCTGCTGATCAAATTCCGCCGTTTTGATCCTCGTAAGGTCAAAAAGTATACGTTCACGGCTGCGCATGTCTACCCCTGGGTAACGCCCAGGGGCGCCCAAGTGCTCTTGCCGAACATGCCCGCGATCCATGAAATGCTCATGGAAGCCGCGACGCGGTAACGGAATTGGCCGTTAACAGTCGACAGTCGGTAGTCGTTTGTCGACAGGCAAGCTCTCTGCTCCGGGGTCACCGCCGTACGCCCACTAACGACTGTCGACTACCGATTTTCTTTTATCGCCAATCCCCAACGAACCACATCCGCGGTTTCACGCCCCGCGGGCGCCGTAGACGCCTGCGAAGTGCTGTGCGTCGAGGTCGCGCCAGGTGAGGTCGGGCGTGGGCAGGTAGGCGTAGAGCGCGGGGTGAACCGCGCGCAGGGCTTCCGCCAGCTGGAGCGCGAAGCGGCGCATGGAGAAATGCGCGTTGGCCGAGGCCCGCAAGCGGATCAGATGATAGGCCTGACGCGCGTTGAACGT
>JAADEP010000052.1 GCA_013153335.1 Chloroflexota bacterium | reverse complement strand
CCGCCCGGGTCGGTGAGCACGTGTAGGTCAGGATGACCTTGGCGGGCGAAAAGGCGGCAGGTTCGACAATGCCCGCAGAACCTGCCCGGCTCGGGCGGTTGCTGGCAGGCCAACGCTTGCGCGAAGTGTTGGGCCAGGGTCCGGCGCCCAACGCCCTCAGGTCCGGTGAACAGATACGCGTGCCCCAGCCGTCGGTTGCGGATCTGGGCCTGCAAGAAGCGAACGGTATCGTCGTGGCCGATCAGTCCCCAGTTGGTTTCGTGCATGGTGCGCTTATTGTACCGCGCCCCGCGACGTGGCTCGTGACGGGCTCCGCCTTCGCGTCTTCGCGCCTTCGAAAGGCTCGACGACATACTTGGCCCTTGAAGTACGTTTTGCCTAGAAAGGCTCAAAGCTTCATCTCCCTCTCCGGCTTGAGCACGATTTCGCACATCCGGCAGATTCTGTACATAAAATCTTGAGATCTTGCCAGGTTTTTGCTATACTCGAGATAAAGCCTTTGGAGGGGAGAAGGAGCGATGGAGGATCATGACGTCCTGCAACAGCGCGTGCTGGGCGATTTGCCCGGTGGAGCGTTCCGGTTAGATAAGGAGGGGAGGGTTACCTGGGTAAGTGCCGAGGCCGCCCAAGTATGGTGTCCTCGTATTGGGCAATTTTGGTATGAAACCTGCTTTGACCCTGAAGCCGCGCGCGCGTGGTTTCAGTCCTTGCGGCCCGGTACCGAGCCCGTCCGCAAAACGTTTCTCATGCGCCGGTGCAGCCGGGATCAAGACCCATCGCCGTATTTTTGGGCCTGGGTGTATTTGGCTCCCGACCGCGACCAGGGCTGGCGGGGCTTTCTCGTCGATCGTACCAGCACCGAGGTCGTTCGGCGCTTGCAGCGGGTGCCCGCGGGGTTTTACATCGCCCAACGTGATGCCAAAGGCAAAGATCGGCTCGTGTATGCCACGCCAGGCTTTGCCCGGCTTTACCGCGAAGGCGCGGCCGACGCGCGACTCGAGCCCTCGGTGGATCGCTGGTTCCCGGACGCGGGCGCGTACCAGCGCTTTACGCAAACCTTGCGCGCCCGGCCAACCCATGCCGCGCTTCTTGGTTGGCCGACCGAGGCGCGCACCGCGCAGGGCGATCCGCTTCCCGTCGCGGCCGATTTAGCGTGGCAGGTCGACGCCCAGGGCGAGGTCGTTGAACACTACGGCGTGGTCCGCGACCTCCGTCAAAGCGAGCTCTTCTCGAGCTGCTTGCGCGACTACGCGTTGCTCGTCCACGCGTGTACCAACGCGTTGAGCGACGCGCGCCACGCGCTCAGCACGCTTAAGGTGCCGATGCTGTCCGACCCCTTCCAAGAACAAACGCCGGCACGACTTTGGGAGTGGGACGAAGCCTTTTTGCGCCAGGAGCTGCGCCGCACCCGGCAGCCTATGTTGCGTGCCTTGCGCGCGCTGTTGCGCCAGGCCGAAGAACGCCACCTCGAAAGCATTCACCTGGACCACCTGCGGCGTTATGCCGAGCATTTGCAGCAGTTGCACGAGGAAGAGGAAAAGCACGCGCCTGCGGTTATCGCGGCCGCGCAAGTGCGCATTGGCAGCCGCATCCTCTTTCGCCTGCAAAAATTGCGGGAAGAGCGCCCTCGCCGGGGCCCATGGTTCTCGCGCGACTTGCTGCGGGGTTTGCGCGTCGTGGCCTGGGATATGGTGCGCACGGCCGCGTTGATGGTTATCTATCCCACCGAGGCTCAACTTTTGAGCTTAGAGCCGGAGTGCCAGCTGTTCCGCGCGTTTTGGGACGCGCGCGGGCAGGCGTACCAGCGTCAACCCACTTTGCTGACCGACGCCCTGGACGAGGCGATGCAAGGGATGGCTGACTTCGCCCAGGCACGCGGGGTTGCGTGGAGCCTGCAGGAGCCCTGGCCTCGGGAGGCCAAGGTCTACGCGGACCCCGACGCGCTGCGTCGCGCGTTTGGGCACCTGCTGCACAACGCGGTTAAATACACGTGGCCGTTGAGCAAGAGCACGCCGCCCATTGAGCTCCGGCTCATCTATCAAGAGCGCGCGGGCCAGCCAGGGTGGACGTTTGAGATGCGCCATTACGGCGTGCCGATCGAGCCGGACGAATTGGCCCAGGGGCGCATCTTCGAGCTGGGCTATCGAGGCCGCTGGGCGCGCAAGCTTTACCCCTTTGGCACGGGGATTGGGCTTTATGACGCGCGACGCATCATCACCGCGTTTGAGGGCGCGTTGCAGCTTGAGAGCACGCCGGCCCTGACCTGGCCGGGAACCGCGCCGTTGCGCCCGCTTGCGGCTTCGGATGAAGAAGGCGAGACGCCCCGACCGCACCAGGTTTCGACCCGGGTGTGGCTTCCCCTTTGGGCTGGGGCGCGCGCGTCGGCCCGGGTGCAGCACCGCGCGGCTCCAGAACGGCAAAGGAGTCCACGGTAGCGGCCTTGGCAGCGTGGTTGTAGGCTGGGCTCACCAAGACCGATGAGGGCGAACAAGTTGCAAAGGACGCCTCGGAGGCGGCGTGGAGCGAGCGCCCTGCGCGTTTTTGCGCGGCGTGTGGTCAAAGGCGGATGGCCGGGTACCTTGCTTTGATTGCGTGTAGCCAAAGATTGAGAAGAGGTTGGGGTGAAATCACCGAGCCCCCGCGCGAAAGCTAACCATCCCTTCCACACGTGGCTCTCTTTTGACCCGCGGAGAACAGGCCTCTACCCAGGGACCGGGGTTGCGGGACGGGCCTTGTGTCTGTCTCCAGGCTTCGGCTTGTGAATTCCCGTTTGCCCACCGAGATAGTCCCCCTGGCGTGCCTTAGGTTTACCATGGGGTGGTTTTGTTCACTTGGGAGCACGGCCTCAGGCCAGTGGGGCGGTCTTGGGCTCTGCCTGAAGCTCTCTTTGAAGGCGCGTAGCCTGGAACCGTTCCTCTCTGCCACGTTACGGGCATATTACGTTTCGGAACGTGGGCCTCGCTCGCCTTGAGACAGGGTGGACTTGGCCGCCAAGCGCGATTTGCGACGCCAATCGCGGCGAATTGGGGTGTCAAGCCCAAGGCATGGCGAGCTGGGTGAACGTTTATCGTCCCAAGGCCACGCGCTCGGCCTCGGCAGTGAAAGGCGAATCGGGCGGGGACTGCGGCACGGTTAAGCTTATTCCCATCGGCCAAAGACCGGAAGTTTGCGCGGGTGGGTATTGAAGCGGCACTCGCGGGCTTCGTCGGTGATGATCTCGCCGTCCGCGTGCAACGGCGCGGGCGGGTAGCAAGCGACCTCGAGCCATGTGCTATGCGCTTGCCAAATGGGCGGCTGACTGGGCCAGGTGTTATCCGGCTTCAGGGCCCGGAACAGCGCGCGGATCAAGGCCCAGCGGCTGGGCAGCGCAGCCAGGGTAAACGTCAATTGACCGTCGAACCCGTTCGCTTGCGGCGTGAGGTAGAAGAACCCGCCGGTCCGCGGCCAATTCCCCACGGTAACCAAGTTAACCGGCCCCTGGTAGGACCCGCCTTCCCAATGCATGCGCACGTGCCAGCGCGGGTTGTCGAGAATACCCCGCAACGCGGCCCA
Source organism: Chloroflexota bacterium (assembly GCA_013153335.1). Taxonomy (GTDB): domain Bacteria; phylum Chloroflexota; class Anaerolineae; order Anaerolineales; family DRMV01; genus JAADEN01. The sequence goes on along the minus strand of JAADEP010000052.1, from coordinate 2,234 downwards.
CGCGTACCGCCACGGTCCACGCAGGTTGATGCGCTTCTCAATGCGGGTGACGTAGGGCTCGAGCCCAAGGGCCGCGTTGTTCACGAAATACATACCATCCACATCGAGCACGTCCATCAGCCGCGTGCGACCCTGGGCGTATATGCGGGCCAGTTCGAACAAGTCGGTCGGCAGGCCCAAATTCGCGACGAAGTCGTTGCCCCCGCCCAAAGGGAATACCCCGATGGGCGTCCAACGCGGGGCCCCGCCGAGCGCGTCGGCTATGCCGTTGACGCTTTCACCGACCGAGCCGTCGCCGCCCGCGATGAAGATGGGCCGGTGTGGATGTTCCCGCGCGGCTTTGGCGGCCAGGCGGCGCAAATGCCCTTTGGCCTGTGAGACTTGCAGCTCATACGGAATACCCGCTTCTCGGAGCGCGGCTTCGAGCTCGGCTCGCCGTCGCGACGCGGCCCATCGGTTGGCCGACGGATTGAAGAGCACCACGACTGGCTGTTGCATACCTCACTCCTCGGTGGGACTAGGGCGCGGTAAAGATCATCATGGGCACGGGGGTGAAGGTGAGCAGCCACAGGAGGAGGCCAAACCAGGCGAGCGCCTTACGTCGAGGATCGAGCGGGGTCAGCATGTCCAAGGGGGTGGCATACTGGCGGCCAAAGACGAGCAACAGGAATGTCCACAACCACCACCCGCTCCACACGAAGCCGAGCAGCGCGGTCAACCCGAGAAAAACCGGGAAGAAACGCCGCGCGCGTTCGCCCAAAAGCGAATATAGCACATGGCCGCCGTCCAGCTGGCCCACGGGCAACAGGTTGAGCGCGGTGACCAAAAGCCCCGTCCAGGCCGCGAACGCGATAGGGTGCAGGAGCACATCCTGCCCGCCCCACGGCACAGGCTTGCCCGTGAGCATAAAGCGAAGCCATTCGCTGAAGCTCCCGGTGGTGGTCGGGAGCCACTTCCCGAACATGAGGTATTTGGCAAAGCCGTACAGAAGGGAGTTGCCTTCGAGATACAGAACCGCGCCTTCGTGTTGCGTGGGCAGGGTAGTGAGATCAGAAAGCGCGAGGCCGAGGATGAGCAGCGGCAAGGCCACCACCAAGCCCGCTAGCGGTCCGGCCAGGCCTACGTCGAGCAGGACTTTGCGGTTGCGCGGCACACTTCGCAGGCGGATGATCGCGCCCAGTGTACCGAATGGACTGAAGGGGTAAGGCAACGGAATAAAGTAGGGCAGGCTAACGTCCAAGCGGTGCCGACGAGCAAAGAGATAATGCCCGCCTTCGTGCGCGATCAGGATGCTGAGCAGCGCGCCCGCGAAGAGCAAGCCGTCTTTGATCGCTTGGAGCAGGTTCCCACGATAATGGCTGGCGATGCCGGTGAACAACACGCTCAGCACGGTGAGCACCAACATCAAGATGTTGAGCCATACGCGGCGCTCGGGTTGCGGTTGGTGTCGGCCTTCGTGGATCAAGATCACGTGTTTGCCCTCGGGCCCAGGGCGAAACAGGGGGGTGAGCCCCCAATAGGCCAGGACCGCGTCCAGCTGGTCGTATGCCCTTTCGGGGTCGAAGCGCAAGCGCCCCAAAAACCGGGCGCGCAACCCCTGCCCCGGGCCAAACCATTGCACGGCTTCAATGTGCATCACTCGGGCGACCAGGGCCAAAAGTTGACGTTCGGCCTCGGCCTGGGCTTCTGCAGCGGTGGGCGAAGGGGCAGGATAGGGTGGTGGTTGCGCCATTGATGTGTTCCTCCCAAAGGAAAAATGCCTCACGGCGTAGGGGACGCCCTGAACGGTTGGGGACATTATAACAAACTCGGGTAGGCCCACGCGCTTCCTCGGCTAGGGTGCAGGCAAATCTCGTAGAAGCCCATGCCGCGGGCGGCGGAACCCGCCCGCTATCCTCGCTGCCGAGCGTTGGGCCGGATAATCCGCGCGCAATTTTATGCTAGCCGCGGGCTTCCAGCCCGCGACGGGGCGGCACGCGAGCGCGGCCATGGCCCGCGGACGGCGGAACTCGCCCGCTACAAATTCGCCGCACGCCCGCGTGTTGGGCCGGGTGATTCGCACGTAATTTTATGCTAGCCGCGAGCTTCCAGCCCGCGGCGGGGAGGCTCAACGGCGACAGCCCCCTGCACCTCCCCCTCGTCGCTTGACCGTTTCTACAACCTTTGCGTGCACCCGGGCTCAGGCCGCGCCTCAAGATGCAGAGGCCTCGCCCGAGGCCCGTGAACCCGAGGTC